>DATMEI010000836.1:0-4471 GCA_035556995.1 Streptomyces sp. | reverse complement strand
TTCCATCGACTTTTCGTCGGTGGGCCTTGCCGGCCGAACTGTTCCGATATATCGTTGACGCATCGCGACAGATCAACGATCGAATGGAGTGATTGCGATGCGTTCCCATGGAGAGGAATACGGACCGGGGTTCGGCCCCGGTGAAGGACGTGGCCGCGGACGCGGCGGGCCCGGACACCCCGGCCGGGGTGGTTTCGAGGGCCGGCGTTCCGCCTTCGGTCCCTTCGGGCCCGGTTTCGGTGGTCCCGGCTTCGGCCCGGGCCCCTGGGGCGGGCGCGGGGGCCGGGGCGGACCGCGCGGCAGGGCGCGGCGGGGCGACGTACGCGCGTCGATCCTGGCCCTGCTCAAGGACCGGCCGATGCACGGCTACGAGATGATCCAGGAGATCGCCGAGCGCAGCGGCGGGGCGTGGAAGCCGAGCCCCGGTTCCGTCTATCCGACGCTCCAACTCCTGGAGGACGAGGGCCTGATCAGCAGTGCGAGCGAGGGCGGCAAGAAGCTGTTCTCGCTCACCGAACCGGGCCGCACCGAGGCCGAAGCCGGACCCGAGGCCCCCTGGGAGGAGGCCGGGCGCGGCATCGACTGGGACGCCATGAACGAGGTGCGCAAGGCCGGTGGCGGTCTGGTCAGCGCGTTCCAGCAGGTCTGGGCGAACGGGACGCCGGAGCAGCGGGACAAGGCGGTGGGAGTCGTCAACGACGCCCGGAAGAAGCTCTATCTGATCCTCGCCGAGGAGGACTGAACAGCAACTGCGCCTGAGCGCGGGTCACTTGACGGCCCGCGCCCAGCCCTCGCCTCGCGTCCGGCGTCCTCGCCTCGCGCGCCCAGCCTCCACGGCAGGTGCTCAGCGTGCCGCGCCGGAGTCCACCCGCAGCGGCAGGACGTCGATCTCGCCGGTGCCGCAGACAGTGCCCATGTCCCACTTGACGGACTTCGCGGTGCGCTGGTCCGGCGGGATCACCCGCAGCTTCCGCGGGTCGGGGCACCTGCCGTCGGCGGGGTCCCCTTCGCTCGGTACGACCGTCCAGTGCAGCCGGGCGGATGCGTGCCGCCCGGGTGCGAGTGTGAGCAGGCGCGAGGGGCTGGAGTGGTCCCGCACGGCCTCGGTCGGGATCCGCTCGCCGTCCGCGCCGACGAGCTGCAGGCCGGGCCAGCCCTGCGTACGGCAGGCGGTTCCGGAGGAGTTGGTGAGCACGAGAGCCGCGTAGCGGCTGCCCGCCGCCGGCTGACCGGGGCGCAGCGACACCGACAGTGAGCCGGTCGTGCACCAGGGTGGACGTATCTCGCCGCCGGCGGAATCACCGGAGCCGCCCTTGCCTTCGGCGCCTTGTGCCTTTGTGGCCTGTGGGGCTGCGGACCCGGGCCCCCCGGGGCGTTCCTGCGACCCGGACGTCTGGGACTCGGCATTCCCGACGGAAGCGGGGGTGTTCGAGGAGGAGCTGGTGCCGGCGGTGCATCCGGTGGCGGTCAGTGCGGCGCCGAGGACGATAGCGGCGAGAACGGAGCGTGCATGGTTCGCGGCCATGGAAGTCTCCAAGTGCTGCCGTGCAGGGGGTTGTTGTATGCCAAGACGCTGTTTTCCGGGCAATCGGTTCCCGTGAGCCGATTTGCACTGCCTGCGGCACACTCTCCTCCTCAGGGAGGAGGGGCGGTGGTCCGTGACCAACCACGGTGTGATGTGCATATGCCTCACAACGAGGATGCCCACACGGGGTGTCTGTGGTGTGGTGTTCCTGTGAACAGCAGTACGCCTCCAGCACCTGACAGTCCTTCGGCCGGAGCAGAGCCCGAGGGCCTCCTCAGCGCGCAGCTGGCGGCGGTCGTCGCGACTGCGCGGAGGCGCGCTGCGCGGTGCGGGGACCGGGATCTGGACACGGCACATCTGCTGCACAGCCTCCTCGAATCGGACCCGGCGGTACGGGCGTTCTTCGGCGGCGACGGTCCGCAGGCCGCGAAGCTGCTCGGTTATCTGGCGCAGCGCTGCATCGGCTACGGGATCCGCTGGCGGGACACCGTGGAGGATTCACGGGTTCCGCCGGCCGCTGGAGATGCTCCGGATGCGCTGCCCGGCTGGTCGCCCGGCGCCGCGGGAGCCTTGCGGGTGGCGCTGGAGCGGGCGGGAGTCCGGGGCGCCTCGCATGCGGACGGAGTCGATCTGCTTGCCGGTCTGACGGCCGACGAGAGCTGCCGGGCGGCGGATGTGCTGCGCATTTCCGGAGTCGACACCGGAGCTCTCTCCGCGATGCTCGATGTCAGGAGCAAGAGGGGTGACACTCCTGTCGCCCATTGACATGATGGGCGGATGCACGCCACCACCCGGCCGGTCACCGGGCACTCACGCGCTCGAGGGTTCGGACTGACGCTCGCGCTCGTCTCCGCCTTCGCCTTCGGCGGCTCCGGTCCGGCTGCCAAACCGCTGATCGAGGCAGGCCTGGAGCCGCTGCACGTCACATGGCTACGGGTGACGGGTGCCGCACTCGTCATGCTGCCGCTGGCGTGGCGTCACCGCGGGCTGCTGCTGGCGCGGCCGGGGCTGCTCGTGGGATTCGGGCTGCTTGCCGTGGCGGGGGTTCAGGCGTGCTACTTCGCGGCGCTCTCCCGGATCCCGGTCGGTGTCGCCCTCCTGATCGAGTACCTGGCTCCCGCGCTGGTGCTGGGCTGGGTGCGGTTCGTGCAGCGCCGGCCGGTGACACGGGCGGCAGGCGTGGGAGTCGTACTCGCCGTCGGCGGCCTTTCCTGTGTGGTGCAGGTGTGGTCGGGACTGACCCTCGACGCCGTGGGGTTGCTGCTGGCGCTGGGTGCCGCCTGCTGCCAGGTGGGCTACTTCGTCCTCTCCGACCACGGCACCGACGGTACGGACGGGCGGCCGCCCTCCAGCCCGCTGGGCGTGATCGCACACGGACTGCTCATCGGCGCGCTCGTACTCACCGTCATCGCGCGGCCCTGGGACATGAACTGGTCGGTCCTGACGGGGAACTCGTCCATGGACGGCACGCCGGTGCCCGCCTGGATGCTGCTCGGCTGGATCGTGCTGGTCGCCACCGTGGCCGCCTACCTGACCGGGGTCCTCTCGGTGCGCAGGCTCTCCCCTCAGGTCGCCGGGGTGGTCGCATGCCTGGAGGCCGTCATCGCGACGGTGCTCGCCTGGGTGCTGCTGGGCGAACACCTGGCGGCCGTACAGCTCGTGGGCGGCGCGATCGTGCTGCTGGGCGCCTTCATCGCGCAGAGCTCGACGCCGAAGGAGGCGCCGGAAGAACCGGTCGCGTCCGGGGGAGCGCCTTCGGCCGCGGGGGAGGTCCGGCAGGGGGAGGCCTCCGCTTCGTGACGGGGCAGGGCCCGGCCGCCGGCGGACGCCACTCTGCGGCGGCTCACGGGAGTCTCACTGGGGCCCGGGCATGCGGCTCAGCTGAACCCTGAGCGCCCCGCTGTCACGGCCCTCGCAGCGGCTGGCGAGGCCGGATGCGATGCGGCGGTTCACGGATTCCGGCTTCTGGCCTGCGTACTTGAACTTGGCGCGTACATCGTTGACTTCGAGCCGCAGTCCGCGGATCCCCGACAGCTTCCGCCCGTACGGCGGCCCGTCCGCGACGACGTCCGCCGAGCCGCCCTCGGGCTGGAAGTGCTCCATCTGGGCCTGGAGCAGCGCGGCCTTCGCCTCCGGGTCGTCGACGATACGGGCGGTGCAGCGCAGCTGGACGGCGGCGTAGAAGCTGGTGGGCACGCCGTGTTCGGGAGGGGTGTCCTCCGGTGCCTGCCAGGGCCCGGGTATGAAGGCGTAGTCGTCCACGACACTCAACATGACCTCGGGTGCGGCTTCCAGCGCCGTCCAGAGCGGGTTGGGCCGTGCGAGATGGGACAGGACGCGGGAGTGCTCCCCGTCGTAGACGAAGTGGAGGGGCTGGACGAGTGGCGGCTCACCCGCGGGGCCGTTGACGGCCAGCTGGCCGAAGTCATGCCCGGCCAGCCACTGTTGCCACTCGGTCTCGTCGCGGGCTGCGTCCCAGGGGTGAATGAGCATTGGTGCGCTGTCCCTCTCTCTTCGCGTCTCTTCTTGCGCGGCCTGGGCCTCTCCGGCCGCATTCGAGGTGTCCGGGTGCGGCCGGGAGCTCAGCGGCCGGCCAGGTAGCCGGGCAGAGCCGTTCCCGGAGCGAGGTCGTCGGCGGGCAGGGGTGTGCCGTAGGTGCGGCTCACCGGGACGACGCCGGTCCAGTAGGGGAGGCCGAGGTCCTCGGCGTCGTCGTTCGGACCGCCTGTGCGTACCTTCGCGGAGACCTCGTTCAGGTCGAGCCGGAGGACGGCTGTGGCGGCGAGTTCCTTGGCGTCGGCCGGGCGCGAATCGGCAGCGCGGCCGGGGACGACGTTGTCGACCAGGGCGTCGAGGGCGGCGGTGCGCTCTTCGTGGTCGGACACCGGGTGTGCGACTCCGTGTGCGACGACGGAGCGGTAGTTGATCGAGTGGTGGAAGGCCGAG
>DATMEI010000835.1:0-7144 GCA_035556995.1 Streptomyces sp. | reverse complement strand
TCCGGGAGTTCGAGGGTGAGGTCGTCCACGGCTGTGGTGCCGTTGGGGTAGTGCTTGCTGACGGCGTCGAAGCTGATCATCCGGTGTCCCTTGCCCGACTGCATATAGTCATGCACAGTCGTTTGGGTGTGAATAGATGTCAAGAGCAGGGCGTGAAATGCAGGTAACTTACGCTCACCATGCGGAACATGCACCAAGGGTGATCGTGACAGAGCCCGAGGTGGCAGGGGGTAGTGCGGATGCAGTCTCAAATGATGGACACCTCGCCGAGCATCGTCCCGGACGGACACACGCTGAATACCGTCGGCGTCGTCCAGCTCGCCGACGGTTCAGCCCGCCTTGACGCGCCGAGCCCTGCAGCGCTCTCCCGCGTCGAACGCTCCTGGCACGCCGCACGCGAACTCGCCCTCGCCGGACGGGTCTACGGCCGTAACACCGGCGTCGGCGCCAACCGCACCGACGCCGTACGCGCCGCCGTAATCGCCGACGGAGACGTCGATGTGGACGCCACCGCCGAAGGACACGGGCTGCGGCTCCTGCGCAGCCACGCCGGAGCCGTCGGCAGCCCCCTCCCCGCCCGCGAGGTCCGGGCCATGCTCGCGGTGCGCGCCAATCAACTGCTCGCCGGCGGCGCCGGACTCAACCCCGAGATCGTCCTGGCCCTCCTCGACGCGGTACGCAACGGCGCACACCCTGTCGTACGCGAACACGGCGCCGTCGGCACCGGAGACCTCGCAGCCCTCGCCCAGACCGGACTCGCCCTGCTCGGTGAGCAGCCCTGGACGGGCGGCGCCCCCGCACCGCGGACCGTCGCCCTGGACGGCAACGACGCCCTCGCCTTCATCAGCAGCAACGCCCTCACCCTCGGCCAGTCCGCGCTCGCCCTCGACGAACTGCGCAGACTGCAGGACGCGTCCCTCGTCGTCGCCGCGCTCTCCCTGCTCGCCGTCGGCGGCTCCTACGAGGCGTACGCGGAGCCCGTACACCGGGAGCGGCCACACCCGGGCTCCGTCGCCGCCGCCGCCCGGATGCGCGCGGTGCTCGGCGCCCCGGACCGGCCGGGGCCGCCCAGCGGACGCATCCAGGACCCGTACGGATTCCGCTGCGTCCCGCAGATACACGGGCCCGCCCTGGAATCGGCCGGCAAGCTGGACACAGTGCTCGCCGTCGACCTCAACGCCGCCGCCGAGAACCCGCTGATCAGCGCCGACAGGCACGGCGTCTACGGCGCGCTGCACCACGGCAGCTCCTACGCCGCGCACGCCGCCGCCGCACTCGACGGCTTCCGGCTGGCGGTTCTGCAGACCGCGCGCCTGTCCACCGCCCGGCTCGTCTCCCTCGTCGAGCCCGGCATCACCGGGCTGCGCCCCTTCCTCAGCGAGGACACCCCGGCCAGCTCCGGCGTGATGATCCTGGAGTACGCCGCGGGCTCCGCCCTGGCCGAGCTGACCTCCCTCGCCCAGCCTGCCTCCCTCGGCCACGCGGTGCTCTCCCGCGGCGTCGAGGAAGTGGCCAGCTTCGCCTCCCTGGCGGCCAGGCACGCACTGCGGATGCCGGAGTACCACCGGCACGTGCTGGCCTGCGAACTGGTCGCCGCCATACGGGCGTTGCGTCAGCTGGACACCGTCCCGGACCCGGCACTGCCGGTCGGCCGCGCCTACGAACTGGCGGCGGCGGAACTCGACCCGGACATGACGGACCGTCCGCTGTCCGATGATGTGGACGTGGCCGTCGGCCTGCTCGACCGGCTGGCCGCTCTGTGAACGGGGCGGCGGGCAGACAACCGGGCAGACAACCGGGCAGGCGTCCGGGCAGACAACCGTGCAGCCACGGGCCGTACAGCCGATCCGACGACGACAGCAGGAGGACGGGATGAGCAGCGCCAGCGCGCGGTTGCTGAAGCTCTTCGAGGGGCACCGGCTCACGCCGACACAACGCCGCATCGCGCACTGCATGGTGCGGCAGGCCGGTGACGCGCCCTTCCTCTCCAGCGTGGAACTCGCGGAGCTGGCCGGGGTGAGTCAGCCGTCCGTCACCCGCTTCGCCGTCGCGCTCGGCTTCGACGGCTACCCGGCGCTGCGCAGAAATCTGCGGGAGAGCGCCCCGGACACGGCAGCACCATCGGCGGAGGACGCCGAACCCGATCCGTACAACGCCTATCAGCAGGCCGTGCAGGCCGAGATCGACAACCTGCGGCACCTTGCGGCGCTGCTTGCCGACCCCGCCCCCGTGGAGCGCGCCGGGCGCATGCTCGCCGCGACCCCCACCCTGCCGGTGCTCGGGCTGCGAGCCGCCTCGGCGCAGGCACGCGGCTTCGCCTACTTCGCGGCCAAGGTCCACCCGGATGTGCGGCTGCTCGACGAGGGCGGCAGCATGCTGTCCGACCGCATCGACGGGTGCGTACGGGCTGGGGCTGACATGCTGCTGTGCTTCGCGCTGCCGCGTCATCCCAAGGAGGTCGCGGAAGCACTCGCCTATGCGCGCGGTGCGGGACTGCGGATCGTCACGGTCGCCGACAGCGCCTTCGCACCCGTCGCACACCCCGACGATCTGCTGCTCCCGGCGGCCGTCGGCACGGGACTCGTCTTCGACACGGCGTGTGCGCCGATGCTGCTGGGGCGGGTGCTGCTGGAGGCGATGTGCGACGGGCTGCCGGAGGCGCAGTCACGGCTGGAGGACTTCGACGCACGGGCGGCGGAACGCGGACTGTTCATGGATTGAGCCCGTCGTGCGGGGTGCCCGCCTCCGTCCCGGGCTCCGTCCCAGCCGCCGTACCCGCCTCCGCTCCGTCCGCCGTGCGCACGCCCCTGTACGGATCGCGCCCCAGGAACGCGACGAGGCGGTCGCTCGGATCGGCCTCCGCCGGAACGGTCAGCGCGGGCCCGAACAGCGGGAACCGCGCTTCGGGCGCGGGCACCAACTGCCGTGCGGTGCGGATCAGTTCGGTCGCGAGAGCAGCCGGGACGGGCCGGGGCAGCCCGGTGGCCTGCGCGATGTCCCAGCCGTGTACGGCGATCTCCAGCGCGCCCGTACGTGCGATGGCCGCGGCCGTCAACGGCAGGTCGGCGATGGCGACGACCCGGTTGCCGCGCCTGCCTGCGGCGGCCCACGCCCCCAGCAGCCGCGACGCCCGGGACCGTAGCGCGGCAGCCGGATCGGCGTCGTCGTCCTGCGGGGCCGCAGCCAGGCCGACGTGCCCCTCCTCGATGCCCTCGTGCAGCGCGGCCAGCGAGTCGTTGGTGTGCCACAGCAGTGCCCGCAGGTCCCAGCTGCGGCACGGGGTGGGGCGGGTGAGCGTCTCCGGGGTGACGGGCCGGAGGGCGCACAATGTGTACCCCAACGCCCGTTCCAGCAACGCGGTTTCGGCCTTCAGCGTGCAGTCGTCCATCACCCTCCCCGTCCTCCCGTCCGCTTCTGCCTCTGCTCCGCTTCTGCTTACGGTGACGGCTCAGTCCCGCTGGTCCTTGATCTGGATGAACTGGACGTAGTTCCCGTCCGGGTCCTCCACGGTCGAGAACCAGGCGCCGAAGTCCGTCAACTCCACCGGACGAACCCACCGCACGCCGAGCGTGTTGAGGTGCTGCTCGGCCGCCCGGATGTCGTACACGCTGAAGTTGACGATGTGGCGGCCCGGTTCGGCGGACTTCTCCGCGATGTCGTCGCGCCTGTCGAAGCCCACGTACATGCCGTCCCCGACGGCGAGCATGTGCTCCTCCCAGCGGGCGCCCAGCGGCTCAAGAGCCCCGCGGTACCAGGCGATGAGCCGGTCGGGGTCGGTGCTGCTCAGCAGGATGCCGCTCGCGTGCAGGTTGCTCTGCGGTGCCATGAGGTTCTCCCGGAGGTGACGGTCTTTCTGTTGTCACCTGTACTGACCACGCGGTCGCCGCGAACTCATCGGCGCCGCTCGACGGCCTTCAGCGCGCCCTTGTTGAGGGCCCACAGCACGATGCCGAGGAGAACGAGCAAGCCTGCGCGTACATAGACGTCGGTTTCGCGGTCGGCGAGCGGGCTGGCCAGGATCCCGGTGGCGATCGCGCCGACGACCGGCAGCACGGTGGGAGTACGGAAGTGGTCGTGCTCCACAGGGTCCTTGCGCAGCACCAGTACCGCGACGTTGACGACGGCGAAGACGCACAGCAGCAGGAACGACGTGGTGTCGCCCAGCCCTTCGATCTCGCCGGTCGAGACGAGCGCGACGGCGAGCAGCGAGACGAAGACGATGCCGACGACGGGCGTACGCCGGACGGGCAGCACCTTTCCCATGAAGGTGGGCAGGATGCGCTCGTTCGCCATGCCGTAGCAGAGCCGCGAGGCCATCATGATGTTGATCAGCGCCGAGTTGCTGACGGCGAACAGGGCGATGACGGCGAAGAGTTCGGGCGGGAAGCTCACCCCGCCGGCCTTGACCACCTCCAGCAGCGGTCCGCTGGACTTCTCCAGGACCCGGAAGTCCACCAGCAGCGACGAGACCAGCGCCACCAGTACGTAGATCGTGCCCGTGACGCAGACGCCGACGAACAGGGCGCGGGGGAACGTACGGGAGGGCTCGACCGTCTCCTCCGCCATGTTGACCGAGTCCTCGAAGCCGACGAAGGCGAAGAAGCCCAGCGCCGTCGCCCCCAGTACGCCCGTCAGCACCGCGTAACCGGTGCCGCCCGCCGTGTTGATCTCGCCGAGCCGGCCCGGATCGCCCTCGCCCGCGAACACCGCGTACACACCGATGCAGATGATGATCAGCAGTCCCGTCAGCTCCACGACCGTGAGCACGACGTTGGTCTTCACCGACTCCGAGACGCCACGCAGATTGAGTGCGGCGAGCGCGAGGATGAAGAGGATCGCGACGAGAGTCGGCGGCACGTCCACGAGCTCCGCCAGGTAGTCGCCCGCGAACGCGCGGGCCGCCGCACTCGCCGACGACAGCCCCGAGCACATCACCATGAACGCCACGATGAAGGTCAGGAAGGGCACGTTGAAGGCGCGTTGCGTATAGAGCGCCGCACCGGCGGCTCGCGGGTACTTGCCCACGAGTTCGGCGTACGAGCCCGCCGTCAGCAGCGCCACCGCGAAGCCGATGACGAACGGCAGCCACAGGGCCCCGCCGATCTTGCCCGCGACGCTGCCCGTGGTGGCGTAGATGCCGGTACCGAGGATGTCGCCGATGATGAAGAGGATCAGCAGCTTCGGGCCGATGGCGCGGTGGAGTGGGCTGTCCTCGGAGGGGTTCGGTGTCGCGGTCGCGTCGCGTGAGTCCGGCATGCGCACTAGCTTCCCATCACGCGGATCGTTGGCGCTGCCGATGATTTCCGTTCAGTCATGTGGTCCAACCCCTCAGAGCTCAGGGGGCTCACGGGTCACGGAGCTCACCGGGTTCCGGGCCACCGGGCCCACGGACCACCGGGCTCGGGTGAGCCCGTACCGGCAGCGACGAGGGAGATCCGCGATGCTCGACCAGAAACCGACGACCGACCTGGACCCCCGCTACAGCAATCCGGACGCGGTCCCCACGGAGTGGGAAGCCGCGCGGGAGCGCCTGGCGGATGCGGGGATCTACTGGCTCTCGACCGTACGTCCCGACGGCAGGCCCCACGTCACGCCGCTCCTCGCAGTCTGGCTCGACGGCGCGCTCCACTTCTGCACGGGCGAGGAGGAGCGCAAGTCCCGCAATCTGGCCGGGAATTCGCACTGCGTGCTGACGACGGGCAACGACGCCGTCGATGAAGGGCTCGACCTCGTCGTGGAGGGCGAGGCGGTAGTCGTACGCGACGACGTGAAGCTGCGGCGCCTGGCGGAGGCGTGGGTGGAGAAGTACGGGGAGGACTGGCGCTTCGAGGCACGCGACGGTGCGTTCCACCACGTCCAGGGTGGTGAGGCGCTGGTCTACGAGGTTTCGCCGGTGACGGCGTTCGGCTTCCGCAAGGGCGACTACGGCCAGACGCGGTGGCGCTTCGCGCACCCGCCCCAAGGGTCACCCCGCTCCGCGGGGTGACACCCTCCCTCCCCGCTCCGCGGGAAGAAACACCCCGGGGCTCCGCCCCGGGAAGACCCCCGCTTCGCGGGAAGACCCCCGCTTCGCGGGGGCACTTCCGGGCTTCGCCCGGGGCCCGCTTCGCGGCGGAGGGGCAGTTCCGGGGCTCGGCCCAGGGCCTCGGCTCGTCCGAGCCCTTGACTTCGGGTGCAACCTCCCGCTTCGCAGGGAGGTGCAGCTCCGGGCTCGGTCCGGACCCCGCTTTGCCCGGGGGCTCCGGCAGTGCGGGGAGGCGCAGTTCGGGCCTTTGCTCCGGCCCCGGCTCCGGCTCCGGCTCCGGCTCCGCGGAGAAGAGAACCCCCGGCTCCGCCCCGGGGCCCCCGCTTCGCGGGAACACCCCCGCTCCGCAGGAACCACCCCCGCTCCGCAGGGAGCGGCACCCCGGGCTTCGCCCGGACCCCGCTTCGCGGCGGAGGAGGGCACGTTGTGGGCTTCCCGGCGGCTGTCCGGGGCTTCGCCCCGCACTCCCCGCTTCGCGGGAACGACGCCCGCCTCGCGGGTCACAACGCCCGCTTCGCAAGGAGCGGCACCTCCGGGCTTCGCCCGGGGGCCGCTGCCACCGGGCCCGCGTGGGCGGGCGGAGTCCCGGGCCGGTCCGGCCGGCCCGTCCGCCCCCGGGCCCCGGGCCCCGGGGCGCAGCATCCGCCGGTGACCACGGGCCGCCCTGAGCGTTGTCGCGGCGGCGTACCACGTAGGGGCGCGCCCCGCGAGAGCCGTTTCCGGATACCGGAAGAGACGGTTGAGGGATGGACTGTTCCGGAGCAGGGTGGCTCCCCGTAACCAGGAGAGAGGACGCCCCATGACGTCAGAGCCGACGACACCTGCGACCCCGACCGCACGGACGACGACCGGTCCGCGTGCCCTTCCGCCTTTCCGTGCCGATCATGTGGGCAGTCTGCTGCGCCCGCCCGAGCTGAAGACCGCACGTGAGGAGAACGCCGCCGGGCGGACCGGTGACGCCGAGTTGCGGGCCTCGGAGGACGCGGCGATCCGCACGGTCGTCGAGCTTCAGCGGGAGGCGGGGCTGCGGAGTGCGACCGACGGGGAGTTCCGGCGCCAGTCCTGGCACATGGACTTCATCTACGCCCTCGGCGGCATCAACAAGGTCATGGACGAGAA
>DATMEI010000834.1:0-3041 GCA_035556995.1 Streptomyces sp. | reverse complement strand
GACGCAGGGTGAGCACCAAGCCGACCACGACAGACCTTGAGTGGACCGATCTGGACCAGCGGGCTGTAGACACCGTCCGAGTCCTGGCCATGGATTCTGTGCAGAAGGTCGGCAACGGCCACCCCGGCACGGCCATGGCGCTGGCTCCGGCGGCCTACCTGGTCTTCCAGAAGCTGATGCGGCACGACCCTTCCGACCCCGACTGGCCGGGACGTGACCGTTTCGTTCTCTCCGTCGGCCATTCCAGCCTGACCCTCTACATCCAGCTCTACCTGGCGGGTTACGGACTGGAGCTGGACGACCTCAAGTGCTTCCGCACCTGGGGCAGCAAGACCCCCGGGCACCCCGAACACGGCCACACAGTGGGCGTCGAGACGACGACCGGGCCGCTGGGTCAGGGCGTCGCGAACGCCGTGGGCATGGCGATGGCAGCGCGCTACGAGCGCGGCCTGTTCGACCCGGACGCGGCTGCCGGCGACTCCCCCTTCGACCACACCATCTGGTCGTTCGCCAGCGACGGCGACCTCCAGGAAGGCGTCTCCGGCGAGGCGTCCTCGCTCGCGGGCCATCAGAAGCTGGGCAACCTGGTCGTGATGTGGGACGACAACCACATCTCCATCGAGGGCGACACCGAGACGGCCTTCTCCGAGGACACCGTCAAGCGGTACGAGTCCTACGGCTGGCACGTGCAGCGCGTCGACCCGCTGCCCAACGGCGACCTCGACCCCAAGAGCATGTACGAGGCGTTCAAGGCGGCCAAGGCCGAGACCGGGCGTCCCTCGTTCATCGCCGTCCGCTCCATCATCGCCTGGCCCGCCCCCAACGCCCAGAACACGGGCGCCGCTCACGGTGCCGCGCTGGGCGAGGAGGAGGTCGCGAAGACCAAGAAGGTCCTCGGCTTCGACCCCGAGCAGAACTTCCAGGTCGACGCGGATGTCCTGGAGCACGTACGCACGGCGTGGGACCGCGGGCGTGAGTCACGCGCCGCCTGGGACAAGCAGTTCGCGGAGTGGCGTTCGGCGAACCCCAAGCGTGCCGCCGAGTTCGACCGCATCCGCGTGGGCGAGCTGCCGGACGGCTGGGAGAAGGCGCTTCCGGTCTTCGAGGCCGGCGAGGCCGTGGCCACCCGCAAGGCCTCCGGTGCGGTGCTGAAGGCGCTCGGTCCCAAGATCCCGGAGCTGTGGGGCGGTTCGGCCGACCTGGCGGGCTCCAACAACACCTCGTTCGACAAGAGTTCGTTCCTGCCGCAGGGCAACCCGCTGCCGGGCGCCGACCCTTACGGCCGTACGGTGCACTTCGGCATCCGTGAGCATTCCATGGGCGCGACCATGAACGGCATCGCGCTGCACGGCAACACCCGCGTGTACGGCGGCACTTTCCTCACCTTCTCCGACTACATGCGTCCCGCTGTCCGGCTCGCGGCGCTG
Source organism: Streptomyces sp. (assembly GCA_035556995.1). GTDB lineage: Bacteria > Actinomycetota > Actinomycetes > Streptomycetales > Streptomycetaceae > Streptomyces. The sequence continues at coordinate 1,614 of DATMEI010000834.1, read as the reverse complement.
ATGCACGCGCCGGTGACGTACGTCTGGACGCACGACTCGATCGGTCTCGGGGAGGACGGCCCGACACACCAGCCGATCGAGCATCTGCCCGCGCTGCGCGCCATTCCGGGTCTCAACATCGTCCGTCCCGCGGACGCGAACGAGACATCGATCGCGTGGGGCGAGGTGCTGCGGCGCCACACCGAGAAGCCGGCCCCGCACGGCCTGGCGCTGACCCGTCAGAACGTGCCCACCTACGCGCCCAACCACGAGGCCGCCAAGGGCGGTTACGTGCTGTTCGAGGCCGAGGGCGGGGAGCCGCAGGTCATCCTGATCGGCACCGGCTCCGAGGTTCAGCTCGCGGTCGAGGCGCGCGAGACGCTGCAGGCGGAGGGCGTGCGTACGCGCGTCGTCTCGATGCCGTCCGTGGAGTGGTTCGAGGAGCAGGACCAGGCCTACCGGGACACCGTGCTGCTGCCGACGGTACGGGCGCGTGTCGCGGTCGAGGCGGCGGTCGGGTTGACCTGGCACCGTTATGTCGGTGACGCGGGGCGGATCGTCTCGCTGGAGCACTACGGCGCCTCCGCCGACTACAAGACGCTCTACCGCGAGTTCGGTCTCACTGCCGATGCGGTCGCCACCGCCGCGAGGGAATCCCTCGAGGCCGTGACTCGCTGACGCCCATATACGTACAGCTGCGAAGCTACGACAAGCAGGAGATGCAATTCCCATGACAGACGCTCTCAAGCGCCTCTCCGACGAAGGCGTCGCGATCTGGCTGGATGACCTGTCCCGTCACCGGATCACGTCGGGCAACCTCGGCGAACTCATCGATGAGCAGCACGTGGTGGGCGTCACCACGAACCCGACGATCTTCCAGAAGGCCATCTCTTCCGACGAGAAGTACGACCAGCAGGTCTCTGACCTGGCCGCTCGTAGTGTCACCGTCGAAGAAGCCCTGCGCATGATCACCACCGCCGACGTACGGGACGCCGCGGACGTGCTGCGCCCCGTCTTCGACGCCACCGGCGGCAAGGACGGCCGGGTCTCCATCGAGGTCGACCCGCGTCTGGCGCACAACACCAAGGCGACCGTCGCGGAGGCGCGTCAGCTGGCGTGGCTGGTGGACCGTCCGAACACCTTCATCAAGATCCCGGCCACCAAGAAGGGCCTCCCCGCGATCACCGAGACCATCGGCAAGGGGATCAGCGTCAACGTCACGCTGATCTTCTCGCTGGAGCGGTACCGCGAGGTCATCGACGCCTTCCTGACGGGCCTGGAGAAGGCCAAGTCCCTCGGCATGGATCTCTCCACGATCCACTCGGTGGCGTCGTTCTTCGTCTCCCGTGTCGACACCGAGATCGACAAGCGTCTCGACGCCGTGGGCGGCGAGGAGGCCGAGAAGCTGAAGAGCAAGGCGGCCATCGCCAACGCAAGGCTCGCCTACCAGGCCTACGAGGAGGTCTTCGGTTCCGCCGACCGTTCCGTGGATCCTTCCGAGCGCTGGCAGTCCCTGGAGCGCGCGGGCGCGAACAGCCAGCGTCCGCTGTGGGCGTCCACAGGCGTGAAGGATCCGTCGCTGCCGGACACCCTCTACGTCACCGAGCTGGTGGCGCCGAACACGGTCAACACCAT
>DATMEI010000833.1:0-4809 GCA_035556995.1 Streptomyces sp. | reverse complement strand
GCGGTGGTCGTAGCGCCGGTAGCCGCCGCCCGCGACGGGTTGTCCCGCGTGCAGCAGCAGGAGCAGCACGCCGTGCGGCGGGGCGAACTCCTCGGCCGGGTAGCGGGCCAGTTCGCCGTGTGCGTCCTTGCCGTAGCGGGTGGAGTATTCGTGCCCCAACTCCCGTAGCAGCGGCTGCACGAGACGATCCCCGACACCGGCGTGAACCACTGTCAGGGCCGTCGGCCCGTACGGCTCGGCCAGCGGCGTCATCGCCCGCCCGCCGCGAGGACGCCGTCGGCGTGCGCTGCCGACTCCGCGTCACGCTTGGCCACTTCGGCCCGCACCAGCGGGATGACGTGCCGTCCGAAGTCGATGGCGTCGCCGAGCAGGTCGTAGCCGCGTGCGGAGAGGACCTCCACGCCGAGGTCGTAGTAGTCCAGCAGTGCCCGTGCGACGGTCTCCGGTGTGCCCACAAGGGCGTTGGAGTTGCCCGCGCCTCCGGTGGCGGCCGCGGTCGGGGTCCACAGGGCACGGTCGTAGCGTTCACCCTGCTCGGCGATGGAGATCAGCCGCTGGGAGCCGCTGTTCTCCGGTGTGCCCCCGTTGTGATGGCGCACCGTCGTGGCCTGGCCCTTCTCCTTACGGGCACGGATGGCGGCCACTGTGCGGTGCGCCTTCTCCCAGGCCAGCTCCTCGGTCGGCGCGATGATGGGTCTGAACGCCACCTGGATCCGCGGGGGTTCACTTCGGCCCGCAGCGGCCGAAGCCGCCCGCACCGCCTCGATCTGCTCCGCGGTCTTCTCCAGCGGCTCGCCCCACAGGCAGTAGACGTCCGCCTCGGCCGCACCGGCCGCGTACGCGGCAGCGGAGGAGCCGCCGAACGAGACGCCTGGGCGCGGCTGTTGGACGGGGAAGGTGTCGCTGACGAAGTCGTGGAAGCGGTAGTGCTCGCCTTCGTGGTCGAAGGGCTCGCGGGAGGTCCAGATCCTCTTGACGATGCGGATGTACTCGCGGGTGCGGGAATAGCGCTCGTCCTTGGTGAGGGTGTCGCCCTCGCGCTGCTGCTCGTGGTCGTTGCCGCCCGTGATGAAGTGGACGGTCAGACGGCCGTCGCTGATCTGGTCGAGGGTGGCGAAGGTCTTGGCCGCGTAGGTGGGGTACGAGACGTTCGGCCGGTGGGCGAGCAGAATCTGCAGTTTCTCCAGGCGAGTTGCGATGAAGGCGGCAGCGGGGGAGGGGTCGGGTGAGCCGGACCCGTAGGCGAAGAGGACGCGGTCCCAGCCGTGGTCCTCGTGTGCCCGTGCGAGCTTGAGCGTGTAGTCCTTGTCGAAGGCGGATCCGGAGCGCGGACTTGTCTCCGAGCCGTCGTGGGTGGCGGCGATGCCGAGGAACTCCACTGGCATGGTGGAAGCCTTTCGAAGAAGGCAGCGAGCCGTATTCGGGCAGGCCGGAAAAACGCTCGGCAAACCTGGAACGGCGTACGCGGCGATGACGTCAGAATCGGAATGATGAGGTTCGGCCGCCGAACTGAATCGGCTGCCGAACCCGCGGGCTCAACTGGCACTGCTGGCACTGCGAAACGGCGAAGTGACGCGCGAGGAGTGTGGCGGGAGCGGCAGCGAGCGCCCGGAGCCTTACGGCGGACTGCGTGGTCAGGCCAGAGGCAGTGCGGAAGGACCGGTCCGCGACGGGATCACCGGGAGGGTCACCGAGGGAGGGAAGGGCCGGTAGGACGGCCCGCTGCCGAAAGGTCAGTCAGAACACGACGAGGACCACACTCGACCGAAGTCGATGTGGTCGCGGGTGACCAACGGCAGGCTCTTGTACACGCAGACAATTGAGCACTGTGCATTCTTCTGCGTCAACTGCTGTCCGCATGATGGCGTGATTTCCGGCCCACTTGACAGTTCGGCGGCAGCCGCCCGTACGATTCCTGGACGGAACCTCTCGCTCGTAAAGGGGCTGTTCCAGGCCGCGTTGAGGGACGCGGCGCGCGTTGTGACGCCACCGGCGCCCGGCCGCACCCGATGGTGCGGGCCCGGCGTGGGCCGCCACGCCCTAGCCGGGGCACGGCGAGCCGCCGACCGCGCACTGCCACCTCCCTCCTTCGGAGTCCCCGACATGGCCGAACTCCCCCCTGCCCTGCCCGCGTTCGTCCCGCCGCCTCCTGTCCGCGCAGGCGACGCCGGTCCCGGCCACGTGCGTGCCCGTGGGTCGCGGACGACGGGCGCCGCAGCCGCGCTCGTCGTCGTGGGTGCCGGGCCTCGCGCGACAGGACTGCTGGAGCGCATCGCTGCCAACGCGCCCGAACTGTGGGGCGGGCGGCGGCTGTTCATACACCTCGTGGACCCGCACCCGCCCGGGCCGGGCCGCATCTGGAGACAAGAGCAGTCGCCTCTGCTGCGGATGAACTCCATGGCCGAGGACGTCACCATGTTCACCGACGAGACCTCCGTGCTCGACGGCCCCGTACGGAACGGACCGTCCCTGGCCCAGTGGGCGGCGCAGTTCGCTCCGGACGGATCCGGCGCCGCCTGCCGCCCACGTCACCAGCCGTACGCCGAACCCCAGGACCCCGGTGTGCTCGCGGAGTTGCGGAGTCTCGCGCCGACGGACTTTCCCACGCGCCGCGCACAGAGCGCCTATCTCGACTGGGTCTTCCGCCGGGCCCTGGCCGAACTGCCCCCGCAGATCACCGTGCACACACACCGTGACGTCGCCGTCCGCGTCACCGGACCCGCCGACGGACCGCAGAAGGTGCATCTGGCAGGGCAGCGCGATCCGCTCACCGCGGATCTGGTGGTCCTCACACACGGGCACCTCGGCAGCGAACCCGCCCCGGAATACGGTCCGTTGGGAGACTTCGCACGCCGTCGCGGGCTGCGCCATCTGCCGCCGGACTTCTCCGCCGACACCGATCTGAGCGGCGTGCACGCCGGGGAACAGGTCATCCTGCGGGGCTTCGGGCTGGCGTTCGTCGACCTGATGGTGCTGCTCACCGAGGGCCGGGGCGGCACGTACCGCAGGGAGCCGGACGGCAGCCTGAAGTACCGCCCCTCCGGACGTGAACCTGTGATCCACGTCGGATCCCGCCGCGGCGTGCCGTACCACTCCAAGACGGGATACCGGCTGCAAGGACCGCCCGCGCCGCTGCCGCGTCATTTCGGTCCGCGTGCGGTCGACCGGCTGCTGGAGGGCACAGAGCCGCTGGACCTGCGCCGCGACGTGTGGCCGCTGATGGCGAAGGAGATCGGCTTCGGCCACTACCACGAGCTCTTCCACGCCCACCCGCACAGGACGAGGATGCCGTGGCCGGAGTTCCTCGCCGCCTACGACCGACTCGACTGGTACGCACCGGAGATGACCGCCCTGGTGGCCGCGGCCGTCCCCGGGCCGGCCGACCGGCTGGACTTCGAAGCGCTCGACCGTCCGCTGGACGGCGTCACCTTCTCCGGCTCGGAGGACTTCCAGGAGCACCTGCGCGACCACATCACCCGCGACATCGAACGCAGAGCAGACCCGGCCCACAGCGCCGACCTCGGCGCTTTCCTCGCGCTGCTGTCCGTCTACGGCCAGTTGCCCCGCATCACGGCCTCGGGACGTCTCACCGCTCACTCCGTCGACCGTCAACTCGACGGCTGGTGGCACGGGTTCTTCAGCTTCCTTGCGTCAGGGCCGCCCGGTTTCCGGCTGCGGGAACTGCTCGCCCTGTCCCGGGCGGGCGTGGTGCGCTTCACCGGTGCGGATCTCCGCGTCGAGGCAGACGAGAGCAACGGCGCCTTCGTCGCGACCAGCCCCACCGTGCCGGGACACTTCACCTCAGCCACCGCACTGATCGAGGCGTATCTGCCCCGTCCGTCCCTCGATCGCAGCGCGGACGTCCTGCTCCGGGAACTGTGGCGGGCCGGCGAACTGGCCGAGGAGGCGCTCAACGACCGTACGGGCACCTACCGTTCGGGACTGGTGAGCGTGGAGCCGGGGACCGGGCACGTGATCGACCCGGAAGTGGGCGGCCCGCATCCGCGCCGTATCGCGCTGGGAGCGCACACCAACAGCCGGACGGTGGCCGCCTTCGCCCGGCCCCGTACCAACGCGCCCGCGTTCCGGCACAACGACACCGCGGCCCGCTCCCTGCTGGGCTTTCTTGCCGGAACCGTAGCCGCAGGGGGTGCGGGGGGCGTCCGTGCCAACGGACTGCCATCTGCCGGTTGAACGCGCCCACACACCGCACAGGTGCGACCCGTACACGACCACATCTTCTGGTCGGGCGGCAGTTGGAGCGCCTGACATGGGGAGAGGGGTCATCGCGTCCAGGGTCCCGGTGCTTCCTGTTCCACCTCTGCCCGGACGGTCTTGCCGAGCGGATGGCGGGAAGGTCCCGGTCCGCTGCCCCGGCCCTACATGGTCCGGTATGCCCGAAGAAAGGTCCGCACTCCCTCGACGACGAGTGGCCGGACGCGGGTGTCCTCCGCGGCGTTCGCGGAACCGAGCCTGTCCAGCGCGACGCCGAAGGTCAGCGCGATGAACTGGTCGGCTGCCAGGCGGGCGTCGGGGACGTCGAGCAGCCCGGCCGCGGCGAGGGCGGCGAACCGCTCGGCAACTGCCTCGTCGGGGGTGTCGGCCATGGAGTTGTAGCCCCGGTTCGGCAGGTGGCCGGATTCCGCCCGGACCAGTCGTTGCAGCGTTGCGTACTCCGCCGAGCCGAGCATGTCGGTCGCGATGCGCATCGAGAACGTGACCAGGGCGTCCTCGAGTGCGGCGGCCTCGGTGAGGTTGGTGACGGTGTCGTCGAGGGTGCGCCGGATCGTGGTGATCATCGACTGGCCC
>DATMEI010000832.1:0-4908 GCA_035556995.1 Streptomyces sp. | reverse complement strand
AGGCAGGGCTCCGTGGTTGAGCAGGCCGGATGCCATCGGATGCACGCGGCTGGCCAGCTGGGGATGCACGGCGAGAACGCGGAAGAGGAGCAGTGGCTCCATCTCCGCTCCGGGCGGCATCCATTTGGCCAGCAGCCGTTCGGTGTCTTCGTCGTACGGAGGCGCCACGGGCGAGAGCCTCGGTCCGCTGCTCGCCGGCGAGGGCGTCTTCGCCTGCGCGGCGGGGCGGCGCTTCTCAGGCTCAGGGTGCTGGGGTTCGGTCACGGCAGAGCTCCCTCGCTACTTTTTTAGTAGCAGCCAGGATGCCGGTACCGTTCCCGTAGCGCAACACCTCAGACCGGAGGAGCTTCGAAGCATGAGCGAGGTGCCCGTCCCAGCTGAAGACACCCCGGTTCCCGGCAGGTCCGTACGCGGATCGCAGACCGGACGACCGATCATGGCCGCCTTCGACCTGCTGGGCCGGCGCTGGGCGCTTCGGATCCTGTGGGAGCTCCGCGACGGGCCTGTCGGTTTCCGGGCTCTGCAGCAGAAATGCGGCGACGTGTCTCCGACCGTACTGAGCACTCGCCTCGGCGAACTCCGCTCAGCGGGTCTCGTGGAACACGACCCCAACAAGGCGCAGCGGCTGACACCCCTGGGCCAGGACCTCCGGCAGGCGCTCGTCCCCCTGCAGGACTGGGCCGAACGATGGGCGAAGACCAGCTCCGACTCCCCCACTTGACCTTCGGCGTCGAAGCAGCCCGGGGGCGGGGCGCCACGCAAGCCGGCCGTCGACCACGCGGCGCTGAGCCGCTCACGGCCGGGGCTTCGACTCCTCCACGAGGGATTCGAGGGGCACCCGGGGGTCGGCGAGTCTGCCCGGTCGACCGGTCGTCCGGCGCGTACGAGGGCCTGGATGTGCTCGTTGACGTCCCAGATGTTGACGTTCATGCCCGCCGCCACGCGCCCCCCGGCGAGCCAGAACGCGACGAACTCGCGCCCGTCGACGTCGCCGCGGAAGACACCTGGTCGTAGCCGCCCGGTTCGACGTATCCGGCGTGTTCCATTCCCGATCAGGACGAGCGGTCCGTCGAAGTCCTGTTCCCCCTGGGGCCCGCTGCCCGCATCCGAAGGACGTGAACCGGACTGCGCCGGCGGCAGACCCGTCGCCGACCAGGCCCGGGCCGTTCATTCCGGTACGTCCGGGCCGCGTGGAGGCTTGCGCACCGGGAGCCCGGCGGCCCGCGCGGCGGTGCCGATCACCTCGTGCAGCATGGACGCGGTCAGCCGGCCGGTGAAAACGTTGTGCTGGCTCACGTGGTAGCAGCCGAACACAGTCGCCGGCTCAACCGTCTCCTCAGCGGCCGGCAGGGTGACCCGTACGCCGTGGCCGAACGCCGGACGGGGACGGGGCACGACCCATCCGGCCGCACGCAGCGCCGGCAGTGCGGCCTGCCAGCCGAACCCGCCCAGGACGACGACGGAGCGCACCGTCGGCTGCAGCAGCCTCAACTCCCGCTCCAGCCACGGCCGGCAGGTGTCCCGCTCAACGGGCGTGGGCCGGTTGCCCGGTGGCGCGCAGCGTACGGGTGCGGTGACTCTGACCCCGTAGAGCTCCAGCCCGTCGTCGGCCCGTACCGCGGTCGGCTGTGAGGCCAGCCCGAGCGCGTGCAGGGCCGCGTAAAGGAAGTCACCGGAGCGGTCGCCGGTGAACATCCTCCCGGTACGGTTGGCCCCGTGCGCCGCGGGCGCCAGCCCGGTGATCACCAGGGCGGCGTCCGGGGGCCCGAAGCCGGGCACGGGACGGGCCCAGTACTCCCAGTCCCGGAACGCGCGGCGTTTGACGCGTGCCGCCTCCTCCCGCCACGCCACCAGGCGCGGGCAGGCACGGCAGCGGACCACCTGCTCGTCCAGCGCGGCCAAGGTGCCGGCCTGGGGAGACACGTGGGCCGGGAAGGCCCCGTCGTCGGGCATGATCCATCCCTTTCACGGTACGCGGGGGCACGAGGCCGGCCAGCCGGCGACGGATCCGCCGGTACCGACGTGCCACGGAGGTCATCATGGCCAAGGACATCAGGTATCACCGGGTATACGACGAAAGCTCGGAGGACGGGATCCGGGTGCTCGTGGACCGCGTCTGGCCGCGCGGGATGCGTAAGGAGGACGCCCATCTCGACCGGTGGATGCGCGACGTCGCCCCCTCCACCGAACTGCGCCGCTGGTACGGGCACGACCCCGGCCGCTACGCGGAGTTCCGCCGCCGCTACCTCGCCGAACTGCGCGACCCCGACCATCAGGAAGCGCTGCGCGAGCTGAAGGAACTCGCCCGTCAGGGACGGGTCACGCTGCTCACCGCCACCCGCGACGTGGAACACAGCCAGGCCGCCGTCCTCGCCGGCCGGCTCTCCCAGGGCAGCCGCGCCAAAGCCTGACCGGGAACTCGGACCTGCACCGTTCGACGTCGGCCGGCCAGGGCCGGGAGCGCTTGGTGGTCGCCAGCGCGGCGCCGGTGGTGGTCACGCTCGTCCTAGCACCCCCTCACCTGGCGTGCAGGCGGACGCGGCTTCGAAAACCCCCGGCCGTCCTGCCCGCGCGGTGGGGGCCGAGTCCCGAATTCAAAGTCCAGAGTTCGGAGTTCGGAGAACTGCCCGCTTACGGGGCAGCGCAAGAGAACGCCGGCTCAGGCGTGACCGGCCCGCGACCGTCAGGGTGACGGGATCAAGCTGCACCGCAAGGAGGTACGGGTTCCGGGCGACGGCGAGGCGGACGAGCGCGGCTGCCACCCGGTGACTCGGCCCGCGGAACCCGCATGGGGTCCAACTGCCGTACGGGAGCCCGCCGTTGCGTTCAGGCACTGTCGAGGCCATCCGCGAATACCCCCGCGGTTCACGGATGACCCCGACAGCCCGTCAGGGGGAGGGCTCGGGCCTCGGCGCCATGGTGCCGGGCAGGGCCGGGCATCGCCGATCCGGCCGACTCGCATCGGTACTGTTCCTGCGTTCCGCGCACGGCCAACCAGGCTGCGATTAACCTCAGTTAATCGCACCGACGCGTAATCTGACACACTCATCGACACAGCGTCAACTCACATTAATCACGGCACCAGGGAGGCTCTATGCCGCTCGACGCCTTCGGCGAACGCCTGAACAGGCTCTTCGAGGCGGTGCATCCTCCTGACCGGGGCCCGTACACGAACCAGGAAGTCGCTGCACTGCTCCGTGAACGGGGTGGACCGACCCTCTCCCACGTGTACTTGTGGCAGTTGCGCACCGGGCGGCGCGACAACCCGACCCGTAGGCATCTCGAAGGTCTGGCAGGCTTCTTCGGCGTCCCCGTGGCCTACTTCTTCGACGACGAGACCGCCGCGAAGGTCTCGGAGGAGCTGGAGATCATCCGGCGGATGCGGGAGAGCGGGGTGCAGCGAGTGGCCGCCCGGGCGGCCGGGTTGTCTCCGCAGAGCGTGGAGCAAGTCCTCGCCACCATCGAGCACATACGCCGGCGGGAAGGTCTGGAATCCGGCTCGAACGGAGAGGAGACCCCTTGACGGGGCGGCCCAGCATGCGTCCGCACGACACACGCCGGCGCAGCACGCGACGGGAATGCCGGCGCTTCGTCCGCGACCTCGATCTCCCTCCGGCAGGCAGCATCCGCGAGTTGTTGCCCGCCATCGAGGCACGGTCGGGTTACTCGATCCGGCTGGAGCGCGCCCCGGTGAACAGCGGGCCCGGCCTGTGCGGCATGTGGATCCGCACGGTGGAGGGCATCGACTACATATTCGTCCACGAAGAGACCAGCCGTGCCCATCAGGATCACATCATCGCGCACGAGGCGGCTCACATTCTGCGCAACCATCAGGGGAGCGGGGCGCTCAGCGACGTGAACCCGGTGACCGACCGGATTGTCACCACTCTCGATCCGGCAGTGGTGAAGGTGATGCTGGGCCGCAGTGACTACGAGTATCAGGACGAGATCGAGGCCGAGTTGATCGCCTCCCATCTGCAGCAGCACATTCACCACCCGCGTCGGCACAGCGGCGGCGGAGACCGCATAGCTGAGACGTTGCTGCGTCACAGGAAGTAGGAACCGTGCAACAGCTTCTCCATCCCATATGCCTTGCCCTGGCTGTCACGGGTTTCCTGTTGCTGCTCTGGCCGCCGCGGCACCTGCGCCGGGACCACGCGCTCGCCGCCCTGGCCGGTGTGTACGGGTTTTCGGCGCTCTCTTTCCTGGTGTCACTCGAGCCCGTCTGGAAATTGCTCGACGAAATCACCGGACGCCCCTCCACAGGCATCCTCGCCGCGTTCGGCTCCGTGGTCGCGCTGCTCGCCCTCCAGCCCGTCGTCCTCGCCCACTGGACGATGTCGCCCGAGGAGGCCCGGAAGCGAACTCGCGTGTGCCTGACGGCGGGAGCAGCGGTCGTCGCGGCACTGGCCGCGATCTTCTTCCAGCTCACCCCGACCGGCCGGTCGACACCGCAGGGCTTCACCGTCAACTACGTGCACACCACCGCTTATCAGGTGTATCTGACGCTCTACATCGTCGCCTACACGGTCGGCGAGACCGTGCTCGCGGTGGGCTGCTGGAAGGCGGCCCGCCGTACGGACGAGGTCTGGATCGCCCGCGGACTGCGCATCGTCGGAGTGGGCGCGGTCGTGACCTTCGGGTACAGCGCCGTCCGGCTCACCTACGTCGTCACCGTACTGGCCGGGCTGACTCAACCCTCCGCCGCTGCCGAGGAGTTCGCCTGGATATGCGCCGACGGCGGCACGACTCTCTGCCTGATCGGCTTCTTCGTGCCGACCATGGCCCTGCATGCCGTTCCGTACGTACGGGCCCGGCTGCGCGCGCACCGCGACTACCGGAATCTCGCGCCGCTTTGGGAGGCGGTGCACAGAGCCGTTCCCTCGGTCGCTCTCAACTCCCCCCGTA
>DATMEI010000831.1:0-2784 GCA_035556995.1 Streptomyces sp. | reverse complement strand
CCGCCCCGACGGCACAGTCGTCGGCCTCGGCAGCGTCGTCGCCAAAGCGCATCCACCCGGGAGCGGCGAACACGCGGAAGCAGAAGCAGCGGAGTTGACCGTCCGGCTGCGCACAGCCGCCCACCCACGGCTCTCCGGCATCCTGCTGCCACCCCTCGGACCCGACGGCACCCCGGCCACGTCCCCCCGCAACCTGTATCCGCGGCGGCTCGCCGACGGGCGCCTCGCCACCCTCTGGCCGCGCGGCACCGCCGTCAGCCCAGATGCCCCCGAGGCCGCCCCCTGGCAGGCCGCCGGCGCTCTCCTCGCCCGGCTGCACGCGGTGCCGCCGGATGCCCTGACCGGCGAACTGCCCGGTCCGCTCCCGCAGATGCGAGGCCCAGCGAAGGCGGCACGGGCGATGCAGCGCATGCGTACCGCGCTCGGCACCGACTCCGTCCCGTCCCGCGCCCCGGCCGGCCCCGCCCTTGCCGAGGCTGCCGGAACCGTCGAGCGTGCCTGGACCTCACTGCCCGCCTGGTGCCGTGCCGAGGCACCGCCGCCACCCTCACGTACGGGCGTCCTCTGCCACGGCGACTTCCACCTGGGCCAACTGGTCGGACACCCGCCCCCCGAAGGCGCCTGGCAGCTGATCGACGTCGACGATCTCGGCCTGGGCGACCCGGCGTGGGACCTCGCGCGGCCCGCTGCCTGGTATGCGGCGGGGCTGCTGCACGCCGCCGACTGGAACAGTTTTCTCCGTGCCTACCAGCACGCGGCAGGCACGCCCCCTTACGACCCGTGGCCGCGTCTCGACGCACCTGCCCGCGCTCTGACCACACAGACCGCGGCACTGGCCGTCGCCAAGGCCCACGTCGCCCAACGCCCCCTGGACGAAGCGGAGATGGCGTGCGTCGAGGCCTGCGCCCGCATCGCCGGCGTCGAACGCGACAGCACCTCCGGCACGACCAGAACCAGCAGCACCACCTCGGCCGTCACCGGACTTTCCGAAGAGCCGGGGGCCTAGTCTGGACGCGCAGAACCGAGCGGTGAATCCGCCCACGTGGAGAGGAAGATGACCATGCAGTGTCCCAAGTGCGGTGCACCCATGCAGACGTTCAACCGCAACGGTATCCAGATCGAGCAGTGCGGTGGCTGCCGGGGGATATTCCTCGACTACGGTGAGCTGGAGGCCCTCACCCGCCTCGAATCCCAGTGGTCGCAGCCCGGGGGCCCGCCCCCTGCCGCTCCGTACGGCCAGGGCGGCCATGCGCCCCATGCGCCGCACACGCCGCAGTCGTACCCCGCCGGCCCCGCCTGGGGTGCCCCGCACCACGGACAGCACGGACATCACAAGCACGGCCACAAGCGGGGCTTCGGGCACATGCTGTTCTCCTCATGAACCGCCCGGCGGCGCGGAGTTGACGGTACGCGCCGCCGCCGCACCGCAATCCCGCGTCACACAGAAGTGCCCCGGCCGGTGACGGCCGGGGCACTTTGCTGTGGACGATACTGGGATTGAACCAGTGACCTCTTCCGTGTCAGGGAAGCGCTCTCCCGCTGAGCTAATCGTCCTCGCACTGCGGCGCTCATCGCGGGGCGACGATGCGAAAAGGCCCCGAAGGGCCTTCGCGTGCGCGGTACTGGGATTGAACCAGTGACCTCTTCCGTGTCAGGGAAGCGCTCTCCCGCTGAGCTAACCGCGCCGGTCCCCGTGCCGAAGCAAAGGGAAGGGTCCTTGCGGACCCGGTGGACGATACTGGGATTGAACCAGTGACCTCTTCCGTGTCAGGGAAGCGCTCTCCCGCTGAGCTAATCGTCCTTGGAGGTGGAGACGGGATTTGAACCCGTGTAGACGGCTTTGCAGGCCGTTGCCTCGCCTCTCGGCCACTCCACCGAGGCGGGAGTTGAACACCCCCACACCGAGCGGACGACGAGATTCGAACTCGCGACCCCCACCTTGGCAAGGTGATGCTCTACCAACTGAGCCACGTCCGCATGCCATCCGGTCTGCTTCCGCGTCCCGGCGACGTGGTGAACTCTAGCGGATAACAGGGCCAGCTCAAATTCTGTTTGCCCTCCGTGACCGCTCGTACGCCCCGCCGAACTGCGGTGGCGTCCCTTCGGCGCCTCGCAGTTGCTCCTCCTCCCCGCCATAGACTCGACCTCGTGAACGCCCCCTCCCCGCTCCCTCTTGCACGCTTCGGCGCTCTGCTGGCCACCGACCTCAGAGACGTCACCAGCGACCCCGCAGCCCTGGAGTCCGCGGGCTGGTGGGCAGTGGTGGCGGACTTCGAGGGACGGCTGCTGTGCGCACGCTTCGGTGACGTACGGGAGGTGGGGCCGCCCACCGGGCGGGACGGCACACAGGCGGCCGGCACGCGCTGGCGCGGTCCCGCACCCCAGGAGTGGACAAGCTCCCTCGACCGCTCCGCCTACACCGCCGGTGTTGCCCGCATACGTACGCATATCGCCGCCGGTGACGTCTACCAGGCCAACCTCTGCCGCGTGCTGAGCGCCCCCCTGCGCGGGACCGGCACGCCCGGCGCCTCCGACATCGACGAGCTGTCCGCCCTGCTCGCCCGGGGCAACCCCGCCCCTTATGCCGGAACCGTCCGCCTCCCCGCATGCGGCGTGGAGGTGGCCACCGCCTCGCCCGAGCTGTATCTGAACCGCTCCGGCCGCACCGTCACCTCGGGCCCGATCAAGGGCACAGGCCGGACCGCCGCGGACCTTCTGGAGAAAGATCACGCCGAGAACGTGATGATCGTTGATCTGGTCCGCAACGACCTGGGCAGGGTCTGC
>DATMEI010000830.1:0-2682 GCA_035556995.1 Streptomyces sp. | reverse complement strand
GGGCGTTGCTGATGGAGCCGGGGCTGGTGAACCGGATGGCCCGGGCGCACACGGCAGGCTCCCGGCACGCGGAGGAGGCCCGGTCGGCCTGCGTGCACTGCAACAAGTGCATGCCGACGATCTACACCCGCAGCCGCTGCGTCCTGATCGACCCGGAGCCCTGAGACCTGCTGCCGTGACGTCCGGCGGACTCGCCGGACGTCACGCGCGGGTCAGGGCCGCGTCCCCGTACTGCCGCCGGGCTCCTGCGCCTTGCCCAGTTCCGATTTGCGGTAGGAGTACGCGAAGTAGATGACGAGGCCGATCAGGAACCACACGCCGAAGCGCAGCCACGTCTGCCACTCCAGGAACGTGATCAGCCACAGCGAGAAGACGGCGCCGATCGCCGGCACCAGCGGCATGCCCGGGCAGCGGAACGTACGCGGCAGCTCCGGCCGCTTGTAGCGCAGCACGATCACCGCGACGCACACCACGCAGAAGGCCAGCAGAATCCCGATGTTGGTCAGCTCGGCGGCTTCCTTGATGGGCAGCAGACCGGCGATGACGGCGGAGGCGATGCCCACGATCCAGGTGACGCGGGTCGGCACGTGGCGGGTGGGGTGGGTCTTGGCGAACCACTTGGGCAGCAGGCCGTCCCGGCTCATCGCGAACCAGACCCGGGTGACGCCCATCATGAAGGTGAACATCACGGTGAGGATGCCGATGATGGCGCCGACCGCGATGATGTCGGCGATGCCGGCCAGGCCCACGGACTTGAAGGCGCTGGAGAAGCCGCTCTCCTTGTCGATCTCGGTGAAGTTCTGCATCCCCGTCAGCACGAGGCAGGCCAGCACGTACAGCACCATCGAGATCGCCAGCGAGTAGATGATCGCCTTGGGCATGTGGCGCTGGGAGTCCTTCGACTCCTCGGCCGCCGTGCTCATCGCGTCGTAACCGAAGACCGCGAAGAAGACCGTCGCCGCGCCGGTGAAGGCCCCGGAGACGCCGAAGGGGAAGAAGGGCTGGTAGTTGGCCGTCTCGATGTGGAAGAAGCCCACCACGATGACGAGCAGGACGACCAGCACCTTCAAAGCCACCACGAAGGTCTCGAAGCGTGCGGCGCTCTTCATGCCCCTGTTCAGCAGGTAGGCGATCAGCAGGCAGAGCACCACCGCGAAGAGGTCCACGCGGTGTCCGTCGCCGGTGCCCGGCGCGCCGAGCATCCACGTCGGCACCTCCGCGCCCGCCTCCTGCACGAGGAAGGAGAAGTATCCGGAGATCCCGATCGCGACCACCGCCACGATCGCCGTGTACTCCAGCAGCAGGTCCCATCCGATGAACCAGCCGGCGATCTCACCGAGCACCGCGTAGCCGTAGGTGTACGCGGAGCCCGCCTTCGGGATGAGCCCAGCGAACTCGGCGTAGGAGAGCGCCGCGGCGGCGCTCGCGATGCCCGCGATGAGGAAGGAGATGAGCACGGCCGGGCCGGCCTTGCCGTTGGCGACGGTGCCCGCGAGAGTGAAGATGCCCGCACCGATGATGCCGCCCACGCCGATGGCGGTCAGCTGCCAGAGGCTGAGCACACGGGTCAGCTGCTCACCGGAACCGCCCTCGGTCTCACCGATGTGCTCGATGGGTTTACGTCGCAGAACACCCTGCGTGCTCCATAGCCCGGCCATCGAGGTCCCTCCTGAAGCTCACCGTGCTGGCGGCGGCGCGTGGCACGCCTCCGGTCGTGGATCATCATGACGCGCGCAGCTGCCCGGGGGGAAGGCACCGCACACCGATCACCTCTCGCTCTCCAGCACGGCCATTGCCGCGTTGTGCCCGCCGATGCCGCTCACTCCGCCGCCTCGTACGGCTCCGGCGCCGCAGAGCAGCACGTTGGGATGTGCGGTCTCCACGCCCCAGCGTCCGGTGTCTGCACCGGCGACGGGGAAGGAAAGGTCGCCGTGGAAGATGTGACCGCCCGGAAGCCGCAGTTCGTCTTCGAGGTCCAGCGGGGTCTTGGCTTCGATGCAGGGCTTCCCGTCGGCGTCGAGAGCCAGGCATTCGCTGACGGGTTCGGTCAGATGGCGGTCGAGTTCGGCGAGGGTGTCCGCCAGTGCCTTCTCCTTCAGCGCGTTGTACTCACTCCCCTCGGCGTTGTGGGGCGTGAAGCATTCAGGAGGTGTGAGCAGTCCGAAGAGCGTGAGCGTCTGGTAGCCCTCGGCGGCCAGTTCGGAGCCGAGGATCGACGGGTCGGTCAGGGAGTGGCAGTAGACCTCCGAGGGCGGTACCCGCGGCAGTCGCCCGTCCTGCGCCTGCCGGTGCGCGTCGGCCAACTGTTCGTATCCCTCGGCGACATGGAACGTACCGGCGAAGGCTTCGCGTGCGTCGACGGATGTGTCCTTCAGCTGGGGCAGCCGCCGCAACAGCATGTTGACCTTCAGCTGCGAGCCGGCGGCGGACGCGGTACCGGCCCCGGGCGTCTCTCCGAGCATCTCGGCGAGTGCGTCGGGTGAGGCGTTCACCAGTACGCGGCGGCCGGCTGCGCTTCCTTCGCTGCCGGCCGTACGGTAGTGGACCTCCGCGGCACTGCCGTCGGTGTCGATGCGGTGCACTGTGTGCCCGGTGCGGATCTCGGCCCCGGCAGAGCGGGCGGCGCCGGCGAGAGCTTCGGTCAGTGCTCCCATGCCGCCGACCGGCACGTCCCAGTCGCCT
>DATMEI010000829.1:0-5342 GCA_035556995.1 Streptomyces sp. | reverse complement strand
CGCAGCCGCATCGGCATGGTCTTCCAGCACTTCAACCTGCTCTCCTCACGGACCGTCCAGGGCAACGTCGAGCTGCCGCTGGAGATCCTCGGCACCTCGGGCGCCGAGCGGTCCCGCAAGGCGAGGGAACTGCTGGAGCTGGTCGGACTCGCCGACAAGGCCCGCTCCTACCCGGCTCAGCTCTCCGGCGGCCAGAAGCAGCGCGTCGGCATCGCACGCGCCCTCGCCGGAGACCCCAAGGTGCTCCTCTCGGACGAGGCGACGTCGGCGCTCGACCCCGAGACCACCCGGTCCGTGCTCCAGCTGCTGCGCGATCTGCAACGTCAACTCGGCCTGACCGTACTGCTGATCACGCACGAGATGGACGTCGTGAAGTCGGTCTGCGACTCGGCCGCCCTCATGCGCGACGGGCGGGTCGTCGAGTCCGGCACCGTTCCGGACCTGCTGGCCACGCCGGGCTCCGAGCTGGCCGGTGAACTCTTCCCGGTCGGTGGACCGCTCGATTCCGGGGGCCGCACGATCGTCGACGTCACCTTCCACGGTGCGACGGCGACCGAGCCGGTCATCTCGCAGCTCTCGCGTACGTACAACGTCGACATCTCGATCCTCGGCGCCGCCATGGACACCGTCGGCGGCAAGCAGGTCGGCCGTATGCGGATCGAACTGCCCGGCAGCTTCGAGGACAACGTCGTGCCCATCGGCTATCTGCGCGAGCAGGGCCTCACCGTCGAGGTCGCGGGTGCGCCCGGCGGCGACCGTCCCACCACACAACTGGTCACCGGAGGTGCCAGGTGAGCTGGCAGGAGATTCAGCCCCTGCTCTCCCAGGGGACCCTCGACACCCTCTACATGGTCGGCTGCTCGGCGCTCATAGCCGTACTCGGCGGGCTGCCGCTCGGCGTGCTGCTGGTCCTCACCGACCAGGGCGGGCTGCTGCGCAACGCCGCCGTCAACCGGGTCGTGGGCGCCGTCGTCAACGTCGGCCGCTCGCTGCCGTTCATCATCCTCATGGTCGCCCTGATCCCGCTCACCCGGGCCGTCGTCGGTACGTCCATCGGGCCGACCGCGGCCGTCGTGCCGCTCGCCATCGGCGCCATCCCCTTCTTCGCGCGGCTCGTGGAGACCGCTGTACGCGAGGTGGACAGCGGCCTTGTCGAGGCCGTGCAGGCAATGGGCGGCGGCGCTCCCACCGTGGTGTTCAAGGCCCTGCTGCCGCAGGCGCTTCCGTCTCTGGCCGCGGGCGCCACCACCACGGTCATCGCCTTGATCGGCTACTCCGCCATGGCGGGCGCCGTGGGCGGCGGCGGCCTGGGAACCGTGGCACTGACCTACGGCTACCAGCGGTTCGAGACGGGCGTGATGCTGGCGACCGTCGCCCTGCTGATCGTCCTCGTCACGCTCGTACAGCTGCTCGGTGACGCGTTCGCGCGTCTCCTCTCCCGGCACAGCCGCCCCGACGGTGCCGCCTTCCGCCTGGCCCGGCTGGGCAAGCGCCGGACGGCCGCGCTGGCCGTCGCGGTCGTCGTACCGGCCGGCCTGCTCGCCTACGGCGCCGGCGCACAGGACGAGGAGGACGACGCGGCGCTGACCGTGGCGGCCTCGCCGACACCGCACGCGGAGATCCTCCAGTACGTGCAGCGGCACATGGCGAAGGAGGCCGGACTGCGCCTGGAGGTCAAGGAGTTCACCGACTACGTGCTGCCCAACACCGCCACCGAGAGCGGCGAAGTGGACGCCAACTTCTTCCAGCACCAGCCGTATCTCGACGACTTCAACGAGAAGAAGCAGACGCACATCCGTCCCGTCGTCGATGTCGAGCTCGAACCGCTCGGGCTCTACTCGGACACGGTGCGGGATGTGAAGAAGTTCAAGTCCGGTCAGACCGTCGCCCTGCCCAACGACACCACCAACGAGGGCCGCGCGCTTCATCTCCTGGCCCGCCACGACGTGATCGACCTCGAGCCCGGTGCCGGGCAGGAGGCCACTCTGAGCGACGTCGCGGACGCCAAGGGGCTGAAGTTCAAGGAACTGGAAGCCGCCTCCGTGCCGCGCTCCCTCGACGACGTCGACGCTGCGGTCATCAACGGCAACTTTGCACTGGAAGCCGGTCTCAACCCCGCCGAGGACGCCCTGATCGCGGAAGGCGCGAAGGACAATCCCTTCACCAACTTCCTCGCCGTCAAGGACGGCAAGCAGGACGACCCCCGGGTGAAGAAGCTCGCCCGGCTGCTCAATTCACCCGAGGTGAGGAAGTTCATCGAGGACGAGTACAAGGGCGCCATTCTCCCGTCCTTCGGCCGGCCCGCGGGCGCGGGCGCCGAGACGGACGCCGGGGCGAAGCAGGGGTCCTGACTTTCAAGTCCCCGTATCGACTTGTCGGTACGGGGCGCCGGTTCCCGCCTGCGAAGGGGTCATCGGCGCTGCGCCAACCGCGTTCGATGCTGCATGCTGTGCACTGCTGCATCGTCTGGACCACCTCGGGAACCACTGCCGCGGTCCTCCCAGGGCGACCGGCAGACCCCGCACTGGTCCTCTGGGAGCGACAAAGCGACACCCCAGACCCTCGATCCGTATGGAGCGGCGCATGACTTCGACCTTTCCGGACGTCTCGATCAGTACGGACCGGCTCGTGCTGCGCCCCCTCGAGGAGGCGGACGTCCCCTCGCTCACCGAGATGATGCGGGACGAACTCGTGGCCGCCTGGACGACCGTGCCGGTGCCCTACCGCGACGCCGACGCACGTGAGTTCATCCTCCGGCGCGCACCGTCCGTACGCACCGAGGGTGAGGGCATCGTCTTCGCCGTCACCGAGTTCCTCACCCAGCGGCTGGTCGGGCTCGTGCAACTCGGCCGCACCGACTGGGGCCTCCTGGCGACCGAAGCCGGCTACGTCACCGCACCCTGGGCACGCGGCGAGGGATACGCGTCGGAAGCTGTCCTCGCGCTTGCCCAATGGCTCTTCGGCGACCAGAAGTTCGAGCGGCTGGAGCTGCGGACCGCCGCGGACAACACCGCCGCACAGCAGGTCGCCCAGAAGCTCGGCTGCATCAGCGAAGGAGTGCTGCGCAACGCCTGGATAGCGCGCACACGCACCGAGGACGGAGGCTGGGCCGAGATCCGTACCGATCTGCTCGTGTGGAGCCTCCTGCCCGAGGACCTGGACGGCATCCCGGAACAGCTCGCCGACGCCGGCGGCTACGCCCCGTACCCGGACTGGCTGCACTCACCGCGCTGAACCCGCTGGACCGCTGGGCCCACAGAACCCGCCGGACCCGCCAGCCGCTGCGCTCCGGACGCAGCTTCGCCGGTGACGGCCGGTGACGTGCCGGTGCGTATCCGGCCCTTGCACCGCATATCCGGACCCGTCCGCACCCGGGCGTCGACGATCCGCTCCGCAGAGGTACGCTCGATGAGCCCCGACCTGCGACGAGCCCAGGAGAGACGCACCCATGGCCGACCGCGTCACCGTGATCGGGTGGGACGGTTCGCCGTTGACCGGCGCCGCCCGCTCCGCCCTCGGTGCGGCCACGCTCGTCGCCGGGGCCGCGCACCACCTTCAGCTGCCCGAAGTCCCGCAGGGCGCCGAGCACGTCAGGCTCGGCAGCGTCTCGCAGGCCGCCCGCCGCATCGCCCGGCACCGCGGTTCGGCTGTCGTCTTCGCCGACGGCGACCCCGGCTTCTTCGGCGTCGTACGCACGCTGCGCGCCCCCGAGCACGGGCTCGAAGTCGAAGTCGTACCCGCCGTCTCCGCCATCGCCGCTGCCTTCGCCCGTGCCGGAATGCCGTGGGACGACGCCCAGCTGGTGGTCGCCAACTCCCGTACGCTGCGCCGGGCGGTCAACGTCTGCCGCGCGCACACCAAGGTCGGCGTCCTCACCTCGCCCGGCGCGGGCCCCGCCGAACTCGCCCTGCTGCTGGGCCCGGTGCACCGTACCTTCGTCATCTGTGAAGCCATGGGCACCTCGAGTGAAGAGGTCACCGTCCTCACCTCGGACAAGGTCGCCGACCACACCTGGCGGGACCCGAACGTGGTGATCGTGGCGGGCGGTTCGCAAGGCGGCACGGCCTCGCCCGGTGCAACAGGGGCAGGGGCGGGCGCAGGCGCAGGGGCGGGCGCAGGCGCGCGCGCCGGTGCGGCACAGGGCGCTCAGGCCAACATGGGGAACCAGGGCAGCGGTTGGCTCGCTGCGCAGACCCCGGGATACCCGCCCCCCGTGCGCGGCTGGGCACTGCCGCCGTCCTGGTACGCGGGTGAGGAGGCCGGCAGCGGCAAGGTGCCCGCACCTCGGGCGAGCGAGTCCGTGCAGCTGCGCGCAGGCCAGTTGGCCCGGCTCGGGCCCCGCATCGGCGACCTCGTGTGGGACATCGGAGCGGGCAGCGGCGCGCTGTCGGTGGAGGCGGCGCGTTTCGGTGCGGCGGTCATCGCGGTCGACAGCGACCCGGACGCCTGCGCCCGTACCGCCGCTGCGGCCTGGCGTTTCGGCGTGCAGCTGGAGACCGTGCGGGGCTCGGCCCCGCAGATCCTGGAGGGCCTGCCGGAGCCCGACGTGGTGCGGGTGGGCGGCGGTGGCGTCCCCACGGTCACGGCGGTCGTCGCACGCCGTCCGGGGCGCATCGTCACGCATGCGGCGACAAGGGACGAGGCGGAGGCGATCGGAAGGGCGCTCGCGGAAGGCGGTTACGCCGTCGAATGCGCCCTGCTCCAGTCCGTGGAACTGGACACCGACGAGTGGGTGGAAAGTGAACGAGCTGTCGTTTTCCTGCTGTCCGGTGTACGGATCTGAATCTCTGTGCCCAGTGGATGACGAACCCCGACGAAGTGCTGTTTCTCACCCTCCCGTGGACGGAGGTCCGCTCTGCCCCGGGTAGGCTGACGGATCGTTGTGCCGCCGTGCGGTGTTGACGGTTCGTCCGTCAATGTCCGGATGGCGCATAGGCGGAGAAACGTGCCGCACGGTGCGCATGCTCGTTCTTCATCTACGGGGGCCCGACGGCCGTTCGCAGGGTTGGAAGAAGCACTAACGATGGGCGAGGGGTACGCATGACTGACACCGGCCAGATCCCCGGTGAGGGGCAGCCGGAGAATGCAGGCGGTCAGCCGGAGGTCCAGCAGCCGGGAATGCCGGCCGCAGGCCCCTACCCCTATGCGGGACCGGTCGACGCCGCAGTCGGCGCCCCCGGCACCGGTGCTGCTCCCGGCGGGGAGGAGGACCTCCTGCTCCCCGGTTCGCAGGGTGCTTGGAACGAGGTCCAGCCCGGTGCGGGCATGCAGGACCTGTACGGGCAGCAGGACGCGTACGCGGCGCAGGACGCGTACGCGGCGCAGAACGCGTACGCGCAACA
>DATMEI010000828.1:0-2870 GCA_035556995.1 Streptomyces sp. | reverse complement strand
TACGGGACCCGGCCGCTCCGGCAGCGCTGGTGCCGTCGGTCTGCTCCTGCGGCTCGTGGACGCCGGTGGGCTGTCGCCTGCGGCGGCGTGGCAGCTCTTCCTCACCTGGTGGGTTCCCGAGCTCGTCAGCCGAAGCCGGCGCCGGCGGACGCCTGTCCGTGGCAGCGCGACCCGGGAGCACGGGCGTGCCCTCCGGAGGCGTCGGCGACATCGCGGACATCGGCTGCTCCACGTCGTCGAGCATGGTGAGCAGCGGCTCGCCGGGTATGTGCACGATCGCCCGCACACCTCCGTACGGGGAGGCCTCCACGTGCGTGCTGAAGCCGTACTGGCGGACGAGTTGGCCGATGGCGGCGAAGCCGTTGCGCGGGGGGTCACCGAGTTCGGTGATCAGGAGCGCTCCCTCGCCGGCCATCAGCCGCTTGGCGCGGGTCAGTTCGTCGGAGTGCATGCCGACACCCGCGTCGTCGATGATCACGGAGACGCCGCGGTTGCCCTGCTGGAGCGTGACCACGACGGGCAGGTCGGGGTGTGAGTAGTGCAGTGCATTGGCCATCAGCTCGGTCACGGTGACGGCGACCGGCTCGACCGCACGGGCGACCACGCCCACCGGGTCCCGCAACTGGTTGGTGACCTGGACGCGTTCGTAGCCGCTGAGGCGGGACATGGCACCCACGACGATGTCGGCAAGGTGCGAGTTCTCGCGAGTCAGACCCGGCCACGCCCCGCACACCACGGCGGTGGACTGGATGCGGCGCAGCGCCTGTTCGTTGAGGAAGTCGGCGGTCAGCAAGTCCTCGGCCACGAGCGGGTCGTCGTACTTCTCCTGCATCCGCTGCAGGAGGGTCTGCAACTGGTAGAGCAGCGCCTGGATCGTGGTTGTCGAGCCCCGCATGGAGGCCTGCGCCGCGAAGTCCACGCGTCGCCGTTCCTTGGTGACCTCCTCGCCGACCTGGGTCAGCACGGAGCCGATCGACCTGTCGAGATCGGGGCTCAGTGACGCCGTGCCGAGCGGACCGCGTACCCGGACGTCGGAGTGGATGAGTGAGGCGGCGAGGTCGGGTATGCGGGCACTCGAGAGGTGCCTGAGTTCGGCCTCGAGCGCATGGAGCCTCGTGCCGAGATCGGCGCTGTGCCGTGAGGCGCTGTCACGTTCGGTCTCGGCCGCCACCGAGCGCTGTCGGAGTCGGTTCGACTCCTGTCGTGAGCGGACGAGGAGCAGGGCCAGAACGACGGCGGCGACAGTGTCCAAAGCGAGGAAAACGATCAGCGCCACCGGTGTGTCGGTCATCGGTGTCCTTGTTCAACTGGGTTGCTGGCAACGGGATCTGGGAGGAAGCGAGAGGTACGGAGGGGGGCCGTCACCCGGCAGGCTCCACATGGTGCCGTAAGTCCCTTGGTGCGCACACCCGTTATGGAACATCCGTACACATGGAACCTCCGGCAGCCCGTCGAGAGCGTCAGTCGCCGTGGCCGAGCCAGACCGGGTTGGTCATGGCCGCCATTGCGCCGGGCAGCCCGGGCGGCGATCCGGCCGGCGGCCGGTGGCGTATCTCTGCCCGTACGTACGTCGCGAGCGAGGCCGTCGTCCGCCACTCCAGAGGTTCCGCGGTGACCGCGCTCGTGTACATCTCGCCCTGGTCCGTCATCAGACGGGCCGTGGCACCGGCCGGTGCGCCCGAGACATCGAGGCGGACCGTGACCTCCGAGCCCCGGCGGACCGTCAACCGCTCGCCGATGCCCGCGTGTTCGCCGCGGGGCGCGCTCGCCGTGAACTTCAGCGAGATACCCGAGGACTCGGCGAGATAGCTGCGGCCGGCCCGTATGCCCTCCAGCAGGGCGTGTCGGGAAAGATCCTCCGCGAGGACCACCGTCTGGGGCAGACCCACCGCCTGAGGCTCCGCGTGGGCGTCGCTGTTGCCCATGGCGGGGAGCGGGCGGTCCCCCGAGGGCGGGTTCACCAGCATGTTGTCCCAGGCGGCGACGGCGAGTTCGTCGTCGGTCGTCCACGGGCCGTTCCACACCTCGACGGCGTCCGCGTCCTCGTACCCGAACTTCCACTGGCAGCCCACGAACGGGCAGTCGGGGTGTGCCGGGACGACCAGGCCGCCCGCACGGCGAATACGGCGGGCGTAACGGGCGAAGACGTCGTCGCGTGCTCTGTAGCGCCAGTCGACGAACGTGCCCGGGTCGGTGCCCAGGGCCAGGAAGTGACCGTTGCGGGTGGTGATCTCCTCACCGCAGAGAATCAGGAAGTCGTCGCCCCACAGCCCTTCCCAGGCGCCGTGCCCCGACGTGGTGTTGTGCTCCGTGGTGGTGATGAAGTCCAGCCCCGCCGCACGGGCCGCCGCGGCAACCTGAGCGGGAGTGCGCTTGCCGTCCGAGTGCACCGTGTGCAGATGGCAGTCGCCGCGGTACCAGGCTCTGCCGCGGCCGCTCGCCCGCTCCGGCGGATGGTTCGGACGTGGCGTCTCGCCCTGCTCGCCGTGCCGGAGGGTGATGGTGACCTCGTAGTCCATGCCCTGCGGGGCGACGGTGTACGGGCCGAGCGCCACATGCCAGGTGCCCGCACGCACCGGGCCGGCCAGATAGCCGGGTGTCGCCTCGCTCGCGCTGATCGTGAACCGGTCACGGGCGCCGCCCGACCAGCCTCGGAACCCCCGGCCGCCGAGCGCGGTGCCCCGCTCGTCGAAGATGCCGATGTCCAGCGCGTTGCCCTTGGTGCCTTCCGGGACCTGCGGCTTGTCGTAGGAGTACGACACCTCGATCTCCCGGACGCCTGCGGGCACTTCGACCGGCAGATACACGAAGTCAGGGGCGCCCGTGGGCAGATGACCCCGCACGGGCTTGGAATCCTGCGAACCGTCGGC
>DATMEI010000827.1:0-3387 GCA_035556995.1 Streptomyces sp. | reverse complement strand
AATACGAAACACTTTCACTCTCTGCCTGGACCTGTCCGTGCGCTGACAGAAAGGCCCGTCCATGGCGTACGCGGAATCTCCCGAGCATCCCCCCGGACTGTGGCGCAACCCCGACCCACGGCGGTCGTACGACGTGCTGATCGTGGGCGCGGGCGGACATGGCCTGGCCACCGCCTACTACCTCGCCAGAAACCACGGGATCACCAACATCGCCGTCCTGGAACGCGGTTGGCTCGCGGGCGGCAACATGGCGCGGAACACCGCGATCATCCGCTCCAACTACCTGTGGAACGAGAGCGCCGCCCTCTACGAACACGCGCTGAAACTCTGGGAAGGGCTGTCCGAGGAGCTGGACTACGACATCCTCTTCAGCCAGCGCGGAGTCCTCAACCTCGCCCACAGCCTGCAGGATGTGCGCGACAGCGTGCGGCGCGTCGAGGCGAACCGGCTGCAGGGCATCGACGCGGAATGGCTGACCCCGGCGCAGGTCAAGGAGTTCTGCCCGGTCATCAACGTCTCCGAGGAGGCGCGGTATCCGGTGCTGGGCGCCACCCTGCAGCGCAGGGCGGGCATCGCGAAGCACGACCACGTGGCATGGGCGTACGCCCGGGCCGCCGACGCCCTTGGCGTCGACCTGATCCAGAACTGCGAGGTCACCGGCATCACCGTGCGCGGGCATCGCGTGACGGGGGTGGAGACGGACCGCGGACCGATCATCGCGGACAAGGTGGCGCTGGCCGCCGCCGGGCACTCCTCGGTGCTGGCCGGAATGGCCGGGCTGCGGCTGCCCATCCAGAGCCACCCGCTTCAAGCCCTCGTCTCCGAGCTGCTCGAGCCCGTGCACCCCTGCGTCGTGATGTCCAACGCCGTCCATGTCTACGTCAGCCAGGCACACAAGGGTGAACTGGTGATGGGCGCCGGTGTGGACCCGTACAACTCCTATGGCCGGCGCGGGGGTTTCCATGTCATCCAGCAGCAGATGGCGGCGGCGCTGGAACTGTTCCCCGCCTTCTCGCGGGCCCGTGTGCTGCGCACCTGGGGCGGTGTGGTGGATGTTTCGCCCGACGCCTCGCCCATCGTCGGCCGTACGCCCGTGGACGGGCTCTATCTCAACTGCGGCTGGGGAACGGGCGGTTTCAAGGCCACCCCCGGGGCGGGCTGGGTGTACGCGCACACCATCGCGCACGACCAGCCGCATCCGCTGAACGAGCCGTTCTCGCTGGAGCGGTTCACCACCGGCGCGCTGATCGACGAGCACGGCGCCGCGGCCGTCGCCCACTGAGACGCCCCGACTCTCCAGGCCCCAACTCGCCAGGCCCCAGCCACGACCCGGCACGCGGACCGAGTACAGGAGACACCATGCAGCTGATTCCCTGCCCGTGGTGCGGTGACCGAGACGAAGTGGAGTTCCACTACGGCGGTCAGGCACACATCGTCCACCCGGAGGCGCCCGGCACGCTCAGCGACGAGGCGTGGGCCGACTACCTGTTCATGCGGGACAACCCCCAAGGCTGGTTCGCCGAGCGCTGGCACCACTCGGCCGGCTGCCGCCGCTGGTTCAACGTCCTCCGGCACACGGTCACCCACGAGGTACGCGGCAGCTACCTCCCCGGCGAGACGGGCCCGGTGATCGCATCATGAACAGCCACCGGCTCCGTACCGGCGGACGTATCGACCGCGAACGCCCGCTCACCTTCACCTTCGACGGCGCCACCTACACGGGCTACCAAGGCGACACCCTCGCCTCCGCGTTGCTCGCCAACGGGGTGCGTACCGTCGCCGAGAGCGTCGCGCACGGCAGGCCGCGCGGCGTCTACGCCGCCGGTGTG
Organism: Streptomyces sp.; assembly: GCA_035556995.1. Taxonomy (GTDB): domain Bacteria; phylum Actinomycetota; class Actinomycetes; order Streptomycetales; family Streptomycetaceae; genus Streptomyces. The sequence continues at coordinate 1,558 of DATMEI010000827.1, read as the reverse complement.
GACGAGCCGAACGCCCTGGTGAAACTGCACGCGGGCGGCCCCGGACCGGCTGGACCCGGTGAATCGATGGCGCAGTCCACCGTGACCGAGCTGTACGACGGCATGTGCGCCACCCCGCTCCGCGGGAGAGGACAGCTGGACCCCGAGGACCCGGCGGACCCCGGGCACAACGACACCATGCACGCCCACTGCGACGTGCTCGTCATCGGCGCCGGTCCGGCCGGACTGGCCGCTGCCCGTACGGCCGCCGCCACCGGAGCCCGGGTCGTACTCCTCGACGAGCAGCCGGAGATGGGCGGCAGCCTGCTGGGCACCCGCGAACGCATCGCGGACCGGCCGCCGCTCGAATGGGTACGGCGCACCCTGACCGAACTGGCGGGACGCACCGAGACGGTCCTTCTGCCGCGTACCACCGCGCTCGGCTGCTACGACCACAACTACGTGGTCGCCGCGGAGCGCCGCACCGGGGCCGGCGGCCCGACTGGGCGCCTCTGGCTTATCCGGGCCCGCCGCATCGTGCTGGCCACGGGCGCGCACGAACGACCGCTGCTCTTCGCCGACAACGACCGGCCCGGCGTCATGCTGGCCGGAGCAGCCCGCACGTATGCCAACCGCTATGGCGTACTGGCCGGCCGTCACGCGGTGGTGTGCACGAACAACGACAGCGCGTATGCCGCCGCGCTGGAACTCGCCGATGCAGGTGTGCGGATCACCCGTCTCGTCGACGCCCGCGACCGCGTGCCGCCGTACTGGGTGCGACTGTGCGCGGACCGCGGCATCGATGTGTCCACCGGGCACGTGGTGGTCGGCAGCCGTGGGAGTGACGGAAGCGGCGGGGTCACCGCGGCACGGGTGGCGCCGCGGGCCGCCGTGAGCCCGGAGGGAGTGGCGGCGGTCGCGGATATCGCCTGCGATCTGCTGCTGGTCAGCGGGGGTTGGAACCCGGCCGCTCAGCTGCACACGCAGTCCGGCGGACGCATGCGCTACGACGAACGGCTGTGCTGTCACGTCCCGGACGGGCCGGACCCACGGCGTCGGGTCACCGGGGCCGCTCGTGGGCTGGGACGGCTGGGCGACTGTCTCGCTGACGGAGTCGCGACCGGCGCGGACGCCACCGCCGACCTGGGACTGACGGCCGGTCAGGCCCCGCTGCCTCCGGGCGCCTGGGAACCGGAAACGGTGCCGCCGCTGTGGCCGTTGCGCGCACACCCGGCGGCGGATCCGGCGGCGCAGTACGTCGATCTGCAGCGGGACGCCACGCTTGCACACATTCAACGCGCGGTCGGCGCGGGTATGCGTTCCGTCGAGCACATCAAGCGCTACACCACCATCGGCACCGCACACGACCAGGGCAGAACGTCGGGCGTCACTGCCGCGGCGGCGACCGCCTGCGCCCTTGGTGTTCCGGTCGGGGATCTGGGTCCCAGCACACACCGGCCGCCGTACACGCCCGTCCCGTTCGCCCTGCTGGCGGGGCGCGCGCGGGGACGGCTGCACGACCCGGTGCGTACGACTCCCATCCACCGCTGGCACGCAGCCCGAGGCGCCGTCTTTGAGA
>DATMEI010000826.1:0-5918 GCA_035556995.1 Streptomyces sp. | reverse complement strand
CACGAGGCCGCCGGGCTCCTCGCGCGCACTCTCGCGGACGGCCCCGCGCTCGCGCTCGCACAGACCAAGGCGCTGCTCACCGCGGAGCTCGACCTCCCGCTCTCCGCGGCCGTCGAAATGGACGCCTCGACGCAGGCGCTGCTCATGCACAGCGAGGACTACGCCGAGTTCCACGCCTCCTTCACCGAGAAGCGGGCACCGAAGTGGCAGGGGAAGTGAGATGAGCGGCACCGGCACCGGCACCGGCCCCGGCACGGGCATGCGTGTCGCGGTCGTCGGCGGCGGCCCCGGCGGCCTCTACGCCGCCGCGCTCCTCAAGCGCCTCGACCCCTCCCGCACGGTCACGGTCTACGAACGCAACGCTCCCGAGGACACGTTCGGGTTCGGCGTCGTCCTCTCCGACGAGACCCTCGGCGGCATCGAGCACGCCGACCCGGCCGTATACGCCGCACTGCAGCGGGAGTTCGTCCGCTGGGACGACATCGACATCGTGCACCGCGGCGCCACCCTCACCTCAGGCGGTCACGGCTTCGCCGCGCTCGGCCGGCGTCGCCTGCTGGCCGTACTGCACGAGCGCTGCCGCGAGTTGGGCGTCGACCTCCGCTTCCGTACGGAGGCACCGCCGCCGGACGAACTGGCCGCGGCCCACGACCTGGTCGTGGCCGCCGACGGGGTGCACAGCTCCACCCGCGACGCCTACGCCGACGTCTTCCGCCCGCAGTTGACCACGCACCGCTGCCGCTACATCTGGCTGGCCGCCGACTTCGCCCTCGACGCGTTCCGCTTCGAGATCGCCGAGACCGGCCACGGTGTGCTCCAGCTGCACGCCTACCCGTACGAGCGTGCGGAGAACGGCAGTTGCGGTGCCTCCACGGTCATCGTCGAGGCCCGGGAGGAGGTCTGGCGCGCGGCGGGACTCGACCGGCTCGACGAGTACGAATCGGCCGAACGGTGCGCCAAGTTCTTCCCCGAGACCCTCGGCGGGCGCCCGCTGCGCGGCAACAACTCGCAGTGGATCAACTTCCGTACGGTCGTCAACGAGCGCTGGTCGCACGGGAACACGGTGCTGCTCGGCGACGCCGCACACACCGCGCACTTCTCCATCGGCTCCGGCACCAAACTCGCCGTCGAGGACGCCCTCGCTCTCGCTGCCTGCATAGAGGAGCAGCCCGGCCTTGCTGCCGCGCTCGGAGCGTACGAGGCCGAGCGGCGTCCCGTCGTTCAGTCCACGCAGCGCGCAGCACGCGGCAGCCTGGAGTGGTTCGAGGACCTGGCCACCTACGCGGGCCAGCCCTCCCGGCAGTTCGCCTTCAACCTGCTCACCCGCAGCCGCCGCGTCACGCACGACAATCTGCGGCTGCGCGACGCGGACTTCGTCGCGGCGGTCGAAGCGGAGGCAGGGGTCCCCGCAGGCACACCACCGATGTTCACGCCCTTCAAGCTGGGCGAGCTGAGCCTGCGCAACCGGATCGTGGTCTCCGCGATGGACATGTACTCCGCCGCGGACGACGCAGGAACACCCGGCGACTTCCACCTCGTTCACCTCGGCGCCCGCGCGCTGGGCGGAGCGGGGCTGGTCATGACGGAAATGGTGTGCGTCTCACCGCGAGGCCGCATCACGCCCGGCTGCACCGGACTGTGGACGCAGGAGCAGGAGACGGCATGGAGCCGCGTCACCGGCTTCGTGCACGCCCAGGCACCCGGCACCGCCATCGGCGTCCAGCTCGGGCACTCGGGGCGCAAGGGCTCGACCCGTGTGATGTGGGAAGGCATCGACGAGCCGCTGCCGGAGGGCAACTGGCCCCTCATGGCGCCCTCAGCGCTCCCCTACCGCGACGGCGTCAACCAGGTCCCGCACGCGCTGACCGTGGGGGAACTCGCGGAGATACGGGAAGAGTTCACCGACTCGGCGCGGCGCGCGGCCCGAGCCGGCTTCGACCTCCTCGAACTGCACTGCGCCCACGGCTACTTGCTCTCCAGCTTCCTCTCGCCGCTCACCAACCGCCGCACCGACGCCTACGGTGGCAGCATCACGGCACGGCTGCGCTTCCCCCTGGAGGTCTTCGACGCGGTACGCGAAGTCTGGCCCGCCGGGCAGCCCATGACTGTCCGCGTCTCCGCGACGGACTGGGCGGAGGGCGGCATCACATCCGACGACGCCCTCGCCGTGGCCGCCGCGTTCACCGAGCACGGTGCCGACGCCATCGACGTCTCCACCGGCCAGGTCGTCCACGGCGAACAGCCCGACTACGGACGCTCGTACCAGACCCCGTACGCCGACCGCATCCGCAACACCCTGGGCGTACCCGTCATCGCCGTCGGCGCCATCTCGTCCTGGGACGACGTGAATTCACTGCTCCTCGCGGGACGCGCCGACCTGTGCGCGCTGGGCAGGCCGCACCTCTACGACCCGCACTGGACGCTTCACGCCGCAGCCGACCAGGGCTACGAGGGGCCCGGTGCGCCCTGGCCGCAGCCGTACCGTGCGGGGAGCCGTCCGCCTCCGACGGGCCGTACGGAAGGACCGAAGCCCCGGCTCGCACTGTGAGCGGGGGCCGGGGCGGACTTACCGGCGACCGCTGCCGTCCTGGCCGTCCGTCCCGGGGGCTTCGGGGCCGTCGGGGTCTTCGGGGCTTTCCTCCTCATCCCACCAGCGGTCGTCCGGGTCCCGCCGGTTCCCGGCGATCGCCGCGACAGGGGGGATGACCATGGCCACCACGCACATTCCGATGGCAGCGGGGACGGACAACAGCCGCACGAAGGCCCATGCGCTGATGAAGAGCACCAGGCACGCCGTCATGAGTACGAAGTAACGCTTGCGCCGTCGCGCGTACATACGTCCAGGGTATTACCGGCCGCGCTGCGTCGTCGGTGAGCCCTGAGCCCTGAGCCGTGAGGTCATGCGAGCCCCACTGCGTGTTCCCGGCCAGGGTCCCGCAGCTTGGTGTGCAGGGCGAAGAAGACCTCCGCCGACCGCTCACCGGGCCAGTCCGCGGGGAGCACCGAGGCGGGCAGCCCCGGGTCGGCGTAGGGCAGGCGGCGCCATGCGTCCAGGGCGGGCAGGTAGTCCCGGTACGCATCCTCCGGGGGCACTCGGCGACGCTGTGACCAGGTGCGCAGCACCGGCTCGTGGGCGGCGAGGAAGGAGCGGTGGAGGGCGGCGAGGGTGTCCAGGTCCCACCAGCGGGAGACGGCCTCGGCTGTCGGCTCGAAGCCCTCGTGCGTGCCGCTGAAGAGATCGACGTACGCGGTGAGGCCGAGACGGCCGAGGCTGTGCCGGGTCTCCTCCTCCAGGTGGGACGGTGCGATCCAGATGCCGGGGGCGGCGTTGCCGAAGCCGAGGCGTGTGAGCCGGGAGCGCAGTATGTGCCGGCGTCCGCGTTCGCTCTCGGGGACGGAGAAGACGGCGAGCAGCCAGCGCCCGTCGGACTCGGGCCTGGCGTACACGCGGCGGTCGCCGTCGTCGAGGAGCTGGCGGCCCGCGGCCGAGGGTGCGTACCCGGCGGCCTTGCTGCCGGGCTGGTCGGCGGTGAGCAGCCCGCGCCGCTTGAGCCGGGAGACGGCCGAACGTACGGAAGGCGCGTCCACTCCGACCGTCCCGAGCAGCTGGATCAGCGCGGCGACGGGCACCGTGCTGTCGGGGAACGCGCGTCCGTACGCTCCGTAGAAGGTGAGGATGAGCGAACTCGGCGACGGCTTGGGCAGGGTGGGGGACTGCTCGTTCACGGGGTCACTCTAGATCGGCCGTTCGGGGGCGGCTTCGCGGAGCAGGAACCGCTGGAGCTTGCCGGTCGGTGTGCGCGGCAGCGAGGAGGCGAAGACGATCTCCCTGGGGCACTTGTACGGGGTCAGTTCCGCGGTGACGAACTCGCGCAGCGCCTCCGTCATCACGCTCCCTTCCCCGGCCCCCTCGCGCAGCACCACATGAGCGACCACGCTCTGCCCGCGCCGCTCGTCGGCGCGCCCGACGACGGCCGCCTCCGCCACATCGGGGTGGCGCAGCAGGGCCTCCTCGACCTCGGGGCCTGCGATGTTGTAGCCCGCCGAGATGATCATGTCGTCGGCGCGTGCGACATAGCGGAAGTAGCCGTCGGGGTCGCGGATGTAGGTGTCGCCGGTGATGTTCCAGCCGTCCCGTACGTACTCGCGCTGCCGCGGGTCCTCGAGGTAGCGGCAGCCGACGGGGCCGCGCACCGCGAGCAGCCCCGGCTCTCCGTCCGGTACGGGCGTGAGGTTTCCCTCCGGGCCCGTGTCCACGACCCGGGCCTCGAAGCCGGGTACTGCGACGCCTGTCGTGCCGGGGCGGATCGCCTCGTCGGCGGCGCTGACGAAGATGTGCAGCATCTCCGTCGCGCCGATCCCGTTGATCAGCCGCAGCCCTGTCGTCTCGTGCCAGGACTCCCAGGTGGCGGCGGGAAGGTTCTCTCCGGCCGAGACGCAGCGCCGCAGCGAGGAGATGTCGTACGGTCGTTCGCGCTCCGGCGGTGTCGCGGTGAGCTTGGAGATCATCCCGCGGTACGCGGTCGGCGCGGTGGACAGCACGGTCACGCGGTGGCGTTCGACGGCTGAGAGCAGTTGATCCGGCCCGCTCCACTGCCCCAGCAGCGCCGCCGCGCCTGCGCGCAGCGGGAAGATCAAGAGCGCTCCCAGCCCGAAGGTGAAGCCCAGCGGCGGGCTGCCCGCGAAGAGGTCGTCGGGCAGGGGGCGCAGTACGTGCGCGGAGAAGGTGTCAGCGACCGCGAGCACGTCGCGGTGGAAGTGGACGCAGCCCTTGGGCTGGCCGGTCGTGCCCGAGGTGAAGGCGATGAGGGCGACGTCGTCCGCGGCGGTCTCGACCGGTTCGTAGCTCTCGGGCTGCGCCTCGCTGAGGGCAAGCAGGTCGTCGGGGGCCTCGCCGCCGAAGGCCGTCACTCGCAGCCCCGGCACTTCGGCTTTCGTGAGCTCGTCGACGGACCGTACGTCGCACAGCGCGTGGCTGACGCGGCCCAAGGCGCAGACCTTGCGCAGCTCGTGGGCGCGCTGCGCCGCCAGTACGGTCACCGCGACCGCGCCCACCTTCATCACGGCAAGCCAACAGGCCGCGAGGTGAAGGGAGTTGGAACCGCGCAGCAGTACCCGGTTGCCGGGTACGACACCCAGTGCACCGGTCAGGACATGGGCGATGCGGTCGGTGCGCCTGAGGAGTTCGCCGTAGCTCCAGGTCTCGCCGTCGTCCGCGCGGAGCGCGGGACGATCCGCGCCGAAGCGTTCGACGGTGCGGTCGAGCAGCTCGGCACCGCAGTTGAGGCGGTCGGGGTAGCGAAGCTCCGGCCGGTCGAAGACCAGCTGCGGCCATTGCTCGGGCGGGGGCAGATGGTCCCGGGCGAAAGTGTCGACGTGCGCGGACGGGCTCAGATGCATCGCGTGCCCCTTGGGGGTGTGCCGGTGTCGCCGGTGTGCCGTTGAGCGTAACGTGTTGGTGACGACAGTCAACGGTCCGCGATACAGCGATCAGCCGTGCGATCTTCAGGAGGAGGCTCCCGCCGATGCCCGCCTTCGCGCTGGAACCGGAGCAGCACAAGTGGTGTGAGCAACTACGGGCGCTGGGCGCCGAAAAGCTGCGTCCGCTGGCGGAGGCCGGCGAGGAGGGCCTCATCAACCGCGAACTGCTCGCCGCGCTCGGTCAACTCGGCCTGCTGGGCCGTCTTTTCGCGCCTGACGGCCGTCCCGCGAGCGCCCTCGACCTGTGTCTGCTGCGCGAATCGCTGGCCTACTCCTGCACCGAGGCCGAGACCGCGCTGGCCCTGCAGGGCCTGGGTGCGGGACCGCTCGCCCTAGCGGGCACGGCGGCACAGCGCGAGCGCTGGCTGGGCGAGGTGACGGCGGGCCGGGCAGTGGCCGCGTTCGCGCTGAGCGAGCCGGGTGCGGGAAGCGACGCG
>DATMEI010000825.1:0-8083 GCA_035556995.1 Streptomyces sp. | reverse complement strand
GAGGTGCCCTCCGGTTCGCGGGTACGGGTGGACTACACGGCCCAACAGCCCGTGCTGGCGGCGAAGTTGCAGGAACTCTTCGGCTGGCGGGAGACGCCGCGGCTGGCCGGCGGGCGGGTGCCGCTGCTGGTGCATCTGCTCTCCCCCGCCGGGCGGCCCGCCGCGGTGACGGCGGACCTGGCCTCCTTCTGGCAGGACGGCTACCGCTCCGTACGTGCTGAGCTGCGCGGCCGCTATCCCAAGCACCCCTGGCCCGAGGACCCGGCGGCGGCCGAGCCGACCCGGCACACCAACAGGCGGCTGCGGCGCTGAAGTTCGGCGTGCCGGGGACGCGGCGCGTGCGGGCGTGCGGCTACGGCTTGGCGACCTTCAGCTTGGTGTCGAGCTTGGGGCCGTCCGGCGTGGTGATGCGGAGGATGAAGGTGCCCTCCGTCTCGTCGGTGTAGACCGGCGGGAGCTGGAGCACCCCCTCCTTGCTCAGGAGCCCCAGCAGTCCGTCGGTGCCGGTCTTGATGCCGGTGAGGGTGTGGACGGTGTTGCCGAAGAGGTCCTTGAAGTGGGGGCCGTTCTTGAGCGGCTTGCCGTCCTCGGTGAGCAGGGTGGCCGTCATCGGCACGTCCGCGGCGGCCTTGCCCTTGTACGTGGCCTTGACCTCGACCGGTTCTGCGAAGCGTGAGCCCGTCGGGGCCGTCAGGCTTCCGGACGTACGCGTGAGCCGGTCGGCCCTGGGTTCGACGGTGGCGGTGAACGACGCGGGAGCCAGATCACGGCCGACGACCGTGGCGCTGACGGTGAACTTCCCTGTCTTGTCGCCCGCGTTGAGGACTGGTGCGGTGGCTGTGCCGTCGGTCTTGGTGGTGACGGTGGGGCTGCCTTCGAACTCGGCATCGGTCTGGCCGGTGATCTCGTACTTCACGCGGACGCCCTTGACCGCCTTGCCGTCCTTGTCGAGGGCCTTCACGCGGAGCCGCTCGTCGAAGTCGGTGCCCGCGCCGGCCGACAGCTTGGTATCGCCGGCGGGTTCCAGGGCGGTCGGCTTGCTGGGGCTCGGCGAGTCGTCGTTGTCTCCGCCGTCGCCGTCTTCGCTGCCGCCTCCGCCGCCGTCGCCCTTGCCGGGCTTGTCGGAGCCGGAGCCGTCCCCGTCGCCGGAGCCCTTACCCTTGCCTTTGCCCTTGCCCGGCTTGTCCGAGTCACCGCCGGCGCCCGGCGACGTGGGAAGCGGACCCGCGCCGTCGGGGACCTCGTGTGTGCCCTCGCGGTAGAACTCGTACCAGGCCAGGACGGTACGCAGATAATCGCGGGAGTGGTTGTAGCTGAGGATCGCGCGGTCCAGGTCGGCCTTGGCCGACAACTGCTTCCCGCCCGCGCACAGATACTTCCCCGCGGACAGTGCGGCGTCGTGGATGTTGCCCGGGTCGCGGCTGCCGTCGCCGTTGCCGTCGACGCCCCAGCGTGACCAGGTCGAGGGTATGAACTGCATGGGGCCGACAGCGCGGTCGAACCGGGCGTCCCCGTCGAAGCGTCCGCCGTCGGTGTCGTTGATGCGGGCGAAGCCCGACCCGTTCAGCACCGGGCCCAGGATCGGCTTGAGCGTGGTGCCTTCCTTGTCGACGGCGCCGCCGCGTGCCTGACCGGACTCGACCTTGCCGATGGCGGCGAGGAGTTCCCAGCGCAGGCCGCAGCTCCGGTCGCTGGCGGCAAGGGTGCGTTCCGCCTTCTTGTACGCGGCCAGCACCGTCGCCGGGATGCCGGACTCGGAGCCGTCGGTACCGGGCCCGCCGGGCGAAGTGCGGGGCGGGGCGGGAGATTCGAGAGGCGGCAGCTCAGTGTGGTACGAGTCGTCGCCCGGTGTGCGGTCGGGCTGGGTGGCGTCGCTGCGGTCCTTGCCCTCGTCCCCGCCGGGGCTGCCGAGTGGAGCGGCCGGCGCCTGGGAGGCGGTGAGCGCGGCCATCGCCGCGGCGGCGAGTGCCGTACCGGCAACTCCCTTGCGCAGCTTGCTTCTCGGGCCGCGCCGCGAATCGTCGCCTGCGGTGTACGTGGCTGCTGAATGTGAGCCGCGATAGCGCGCCATGTGTTCAGACCCCGTCCTTCTGCCCTGCGGCCGTCAACACGGTGACCCTACGACAACTCCCGGCCCGCGTCTGCGCCTCGTGGCAGTCCGCAGCCAGGTACCGCACGCACAGGCCGTCACGGCACACGCTTACGCACCGCATGTCACGAACGGCACCGCACGGGGCGGCACTTCGGCGAGGGCTCACGCATGAGGGGAGGCTCAGCGCTTGAGGCTCAGTGCGCTGCGGACTCCCAGTCGTCGCCCGCGCCCACCGACACGTCCAGAGGTGCGCGCAGTTGGACGGCGCCGGCCATCTCGCGGCGCACCAGCGCCTCGGCGGTCTCACGCTCGCCGGGGGCGATCTCCAGCACGATCTCGTCGTGCACCTGGAGAAGCATCCGCGATGTCAGCTTCTCCTCGCGAAGTGCCTTGTCCACGCGCAGCATCGCCACCTTCACGATGTCCGCCGCGGTGCCCTGGATCGGGGCGTTCAGCGCCATCCGCTCTGCCATTTCGCGGCGCTGGCGGTTGTCGCTGTTGAGGTCGGGGAGATAGCGGCGGCGGCCCATGATCGTCTCGGTGTAACCGCAGGCACGGGCCTCCGCGACGACCCGGTGGAGGTAGTCGCGCACCCCGCCGAACCGCTCGAAGTAGTTGTCCATGAGCTTGCGGGCCTCGTCCGGAGAGATGTCCAGCTGCTGGGAGAGCCCGAAGGCGGACAGTCCGTACGCCAGGCCGTAGGACATGGCCTTGATCTTGCGCCGCATCTCCGCGTCGACCTTGTCCTCGGAGACGGCGAAGACCTGTGAGGCGACAGTGGTGTGCAGGTCCTCGCCGGAGGTGATGGCCTCGATGAGCTTCTCGTCGTCGGACAGGTGGGCCATCACGCGCAGTTCGATCTGGCTGTAGTCCGCGGTCATCAGCGTCTCGAAGCCCTCGCCGACGCGGAAGGCGCGGCGGATGGCGCGGCCCTCGTCCGTACGGACCGGCACGTTCTGCAAGTTGGGGTCTGTGGAGGACAGACGGCCCGTCGCGGCGACGGTCTGGCTGAAGCTGGTGTGGATACGGCCGTCGGCGGCGATGGTCTTGATCAGGCCCTCGACGGTGGTGCGCAGCTTCTGCTGTTCGCGGTAACGCAGCATCAGCACCGGCAGTTCGTGGTCGGTCTGGGCGGCGAGCCACGCCAGAGCATCGGCGTCCGTCGTCCAGCCCGTCTTCGTCTTCTTCGTCTTGGGCAGGCCCAGCTCCCCGAAGAGCACCTCCTGCAGCTGCTTGGGCGAGCCGAGGTTGAACTCGTGACCCACCGCCGCGTGCGCCTCGCTCACCGCCTGCTGGACGGCGTCCGCGAACTGCTGCTCCAGACCGGTCAGCCACTCGCGGTCGGCGCAGATGCCGGAGCGTTCCATACGGGCCAGCAGCGCGGAGGTCGGCAGCTCCAGGTCGCGCAGCAACTCAGCGGCACCGCCCTGCTCCAGCCTCTCCTCGAAGACCTCGCCCAAGTCGAGGATGGTGCGGGCCTTCACCATCAGGGCCTGCGCCTCGGCCTGTTCGTCCACGCCGAAGGCGAGCTGCCCGCCGCCCGCGTCGGCCGGGCCCAGCTCACGGCCCAGATACTCCACCGACAGCGCGTCCATGGCGAAGGAGCGGCGGCCGGGCTTGTCGAGGTACGCGGCGAGCGCCGTGTCCGTGGTGACGCCCGCGACGCTCCAGCCGTGCTCCGCGAAGACCCGCATGATCGCCTTGGCGTCGTGCACGGCTTTGAGCCGGGATGCGTCCGCGGTCCAGGCGGCGAACGCCTTCTCGTCCGCCTCGTCCAGCTGCGCCGGGTCGAACCAGGCCGCCGGGCCGCCGGCGGTGGCCAGGGCGATCTCGCTGACGCTGCCCGTGCCCAGCTTCCACACATCGACGGTGGCCAGGCCGAGTGTGCTTCCCGCGTGCTCCTCCAGCCATGGCGCCAGCTCGCCCGCACCCAGCACGGTGCCGTCGACGTCGACGCCCGCGTCCGGGACGACCTCTTCTTCCTGCGCCCCCGGGTCCACGGCGAACAGCCGCTCGCGGAAATTCGGGTGACGGAACTCCAGTGCGTCCAGCAGGACGTTCAAGGTGTCACGGTCGTAGGCGACGCGCTCCAGGTCCTCGGGACGGCAGGACAGTTCGACGTCGCGGATGAGCTCGGTGAGGTGACGGTTGAGGGTGACCGACTCCAGATGGTCACGGAGATTCTCCCCGGCCTTCCCCTTCACCTCGTCCGCACGCCGGGCCAGCTCCGCGAAGGAACCGAACTGGCTGATCCACTTGGTGGCGGTCTTCTCACCGACGCCAGGGATGCCGGGGAGGTTGTCGGAGGGGTCGCCGCGCAGCGCCGCGAAATCCGGATACTGCGCAGGCGTCAGGCCGTACTTCTCCTGGACCTTCTCAGGAGTGAAACGCGTCAGCTCCGAGACGCCCTTCGTCGGATAGAGCACCGTGACGTCGTCGTTCACCAGCTGAAGGGCATCGCGGTCGCCGGTGACGATGGAGACCTTGAAGCCCTCCGCCGTCGCCTGCGTCGTCAGCGTCGCGATGACGTCGTCCGCCTCGAAGCCCTCCACGGCGAAGCGGCGCACGCTCATCGCGTCCAGCAGCTCCCCGATCAGCTCGACCTGCCCCTTGAACTCGTCGGGAGCCTTCGACCGGTTCGCCTTGTACTCCGCGAACTCCGCCGAGCGCCACGTCTTGCGCGAGACGTCGAAAGCCACAGCGAAATGCGTGGGCTCCTCGTCACGCAACGTGTTCGACAGCATCGAGGTGAAGCCGTAGATCGCGTTCGTCGTCTGGCCCGTGGAGGTGGAGAAATTCTCCACGGGCAGTGCGTAGAACGCGCGGTACGCGAGCGAGTGCCCGTCCATGAGGAGCAGGCGCGGTGCGGTCTCATTCGATGCCTTCTTAGCCACGTCCCCGATCCTCCCACGGCCCACCGACAACGCGGCGCGCACGCTCACCCCCCACGCCTGCGACCTGCCCGCACACCCCATGGCACCATCGTTGATATGCGAAAGCCCCCTGCAGGCGACCCCGTCCAGGACGCCCCCGACGTCTCCGCCCCACTGGATTCCGCAGCCGGAACGGCGGCGGTGGCGTGGTCGTTGCGGAACGCCCAGCAGCAGATGGGCGTGCGCAGGACCGCGCTCACACTGCTGCGCGTCAACCAGAAGGACGGCTTCGACTGCCCGGGCTGCGCCTGGCCCGAGCCGGAGAAGCGGCACACGGCCGAGTTCTGCGAGAACGGCGCTAAGGCGGTCGCCGAAGAGGCGACGCTGCGACGCGTCACCCCCGACTTCTTCGCAGCGCACCCCGTGGCGGACCTGGCGAAGCGCTCCGGCTACTGGCTGGGGCAGCAGGGCCGGCTGACCCAGCCCATGTACATGGCCGAGGGAGCCACCGCGTACGAACCCGTCCCCTGGGAGCGTGCGTTCGACATCATCGCCGAGGAACTGCAGGCGCTCGGCTCCCCCGACGAAGCGGTCTTCTACACCTCCGGGCGCACCAGCAACGAGGCTGCCTTCCTCTACCAGCTCTTCGCCCGCGAGTTCGGCACGAACAACCTGCCGGACTGCTCCAACATGTGCCACGAGTCGTCCGGCGAGGCACTGACCGAGACCCTCGGCGTCGGCAAGGGCAGCGTGCTGCTGGAGGACCTCTACGAAGCCGACCTGATCGTCGTCGCCGGGCAGAACCCGGGCACCAACCATCCGCGGATGCTCTCCGCCCTGGAGAAGGCCAAGGCCGCGGGCTCGAAGATCATCACGGTGAATCCCCTTCCCGAGGCCGGCATGACGCGGTTCAAGAACCCGCAGACGCCGCGTGGCCTGGCCGGCGGCGGCACCGAACTGACGGACCTCTTCCTGCAGATCCGCCTCGGCGGCGACCAGGCGCTCTTCCGCATGCTCAACCGTCTCGTCATCGAGCAAGAGGGCGCCGTCGACGAGGACTTCGTCCGCAATTACACGCACGGATACGAGGAGTTCGCCGAGAAGGCCGTCAGCGCCGACTGGAACGAGACGCTGCAGGCCACCGGCCTGGAGAGGGACGAGATCGAGCGCGCACTGCAGATGGTGCTCGCCTCGCGCCGTACCGTCGTGTGCTGGGCGATGGGCCTCACCCAGCACAAGCACGCGGTGGCCACCATCCGCGAAGTCGTCAACTTCCTGCTGCTGCGCGGAGATGTCGGCCGCCCCGGCGCGGGAGTGTGCCCCGTGCGCGGGCACAGCAATGTGCAGGGCGACCGCACGATGGGCATCTACGAGCGGCCGCAACCCGACTTCCTCGACGCGCTGGAACGGGAGTTCGGCATCACCGCGCCCCGCGAGCACGGACTCGACGTCGTACGGGCGATCCGCGCGCTGCGCGACGGGCAGGCCAAGGTCTTCTTCGCCATGGGCGGCAACTTCGTCGCCGCGTCCCCCGACACGGACGTGACCGAGGACGCCATGCGCCGTGCCCGGCTCACCGTCCACGTCTCCACGAAGCTCAACCGCTCGCACTGCGTCACCGGGGCCCGCGCGCTGATCCTGCCGACCCTGGGGCGCACGGAGCGCGATCTGCAGGGCGGCGGCGAGCAGTTCGTGACCGTCGAGGACTCCATGGGCATGGTGCACGCCTCCCGCGGACGGCTGGAGCCCGCCAGCCCCCATCTGCTGTCAGAAACGGCCATCGTCAGCCGGCTGGCCCGCCGCGTCCTCGGCATCGAATCGCGCACGCCCTGGGAGGACTTCGAGAAGGACTACGCGCTCGTACGCGACCGCATCGCCCGAGTCATCCCCGGCTTCGAGGACTTCAACGAACGCGTCGCACATCCAGGGGGCTTCACACTGCCCCACGCCCCGCGCGACGAGCGGCGCTTCCCCACCGCCACCGGCAAGGCCAACTTCACCGCTGCCGACGTCACCTGGCCGCAGCTGCCCGAGGGGCGGCTGCTGCTGCAGACGCTGCGCTCCCACGACCAGTACAACACCACCGTCTACGGCCTGGACGACCGCTACCGCGGCATCAAGAACGGCCGCCGCGTCGTCCTCATGCACCCCGAGGACGCCGGGGCGCTCGGCCTCGCCGACGGCGCGTACGCCGACCTGACCAGCGAGTGGACCGACGGCACGGAGCGCACAGCCCGCGGGTTCCGCGTCGTGCACTACCCCGTCGCGCGGGGCTGCGCGGCGGCGTACTACCCGGAGACCAACGTCCTGGTGCCCCTCGACGCCACGGCCGAGACGAGCAATACACCGGCGTCCAAGTCCCTGGTGATCCGCGTCACTTCGGCCTGAGCGCACGCTCAGCCAGCTGATAAGACGGTCCGTACAAGAACGACGACCAGCAAGTGTGAATCGGAGCCGCGGCCCATGGGCGAGCAGACCACGACCAAGTTCCCGCAGGAGATCCTCGACCAGTGGTCCGGCCTCGGCCTGGATCTGCCGAGTCTCTTCTCCGCCGGGCATCTCGGCGACCGCATGAGTCTGCAGATCCTCGAAGCCGCCCCGGAGAAGGTCATCGGCACGCTTCCCGTCGAGGGCAACACGCAGCCGTACGGCCTGCTGCACGGCGGCGCCTCAGCAGTGCTGGCCGAGACCCTCGGATCGGTGGGCGCCATGCTCCACGGCGGCCCGACGAAGCTCGCCGTCGGCGTCGACCTCAACTGCACCCACCACCGCAGCATTCGCTCCGGGCTGGTCACCGGGACGGCGACACCCGTACACCAGGGACGCTCCACCGCGACGTACGAGACCGTCATCACCGACGAGGACGGCAAACGCGTATGCACCGCGCGGCTGACGTGCATGCTGCTCGAAGCCGGACAGGAGCCGGACGCCTGACGGTGAGGACGGCGGGGCGGCGGCTGCGCACCCCTCTGGCCGGGCGGCCCGAACGCCGCTAGCTTCCAGCTCATGGGGGACACGGGCGTTCCACGCGGGGCGCAGCCGGAAGCGGAGGCGCAGCCGGACGTGCTGGCGTCGGGACGTGAGGAGCCCGGAGCCCTCGAACTCCGGTCCGCCCTTC
>DATMEI010000824.1:0-8025 GCA_035556995.1 Streptomyces sp. | reverse complement strand
ACGACGCGCTGGAGTTCCCCGCCGGACGCTGAACCCCGGCCGTCGAACCCCGGACGTCGAACCTTGGCCGTCGAACCTTGGCCGTCGAACCTTGGCCGTCGGGTCTCAGACGTCGAGCTGGTCCGCGACGGCGCGCAGCATGCCCGCGATCTTGTGGCCGTGCTGCTTGTCGGGATACCGGCCGCGTTCCAGGGACTGGGAGACGCCGTCCAGGAGCGTGGTGAGGTCCTGGACGATCGAGGCCAGTTCGTCGGGCTTGCGCCGCTGCGCCGCCGCGACCGAGGGGGCCGCGTCCAGAACGCTCACCGAGAGTGCCTGGTCACCGCGCTGTCCGGCGACGACGCCGAACTCGACCTTCTGGCCGGGTTTCAGCGCGTCCACTCCGCTCGGCAACACGGAGGAATGTACGAAGACATCGCCGCCGTCGTCGCGGGAGAGGAAGCCGAAGCCCTTCTCGCTGTTGAACCACTTGACCTTGCCGGTAGGCACGTCTGTCCTCGTCCTCGTACTGCCGGGCAGCCTCGGCTGCGTCCTGAAAGCTGTGATCTCGTCCTGAATCTGGCTCCGAAGAGCACTTGAGCGGGCCGAATGACCCGCTCACCACCAAGGCTAATCCCCCGGTGCCCGGTGACAAGGGGTCCTTCCCGGGCCTCCGTACAGTTGCCCACCGATCTACCCTGGCCGTGTGAACACTGAAACGTCCCGCGCCGGTGATCTTCTCGTACGAATCGGCGGCATGGTTTTCCTCGTCGGCGCGCTGGCCACGCTGGTCACCGTGGCCCCGCTGTTCCTCGGCACCGAGCCGTTTCCGGCCCCGGCCTACTTCGTGTGCATGCTGATGGCGGTGGGCTTCGTGCTGGCCGCCGCGGGGCTTGT
Source organism: Streptomyces sp. (assembly GCA_035556995.1). Taxonomy (GTDB): domain Bacteria; phylum Actinomycetota; class Actinomycetes; order Streptomycetales; family Streptomycetaceae; genus Streptomyces. The sequence goes on along the minus strand of DATMEI010000824.1, from coordinate 7,149 downwards.
GCGGTCGGCCGCCAGTCAGCGGCGCGAAGTGTCGCAGTAGCCCTCGAACCAGGCGGGAAAGCCGGTCAGGCCCTCCACCAGCACGACATCCGCACCGGCAGCGCGCAGTTCCTCCGCATCGCACGGGCCCGTCGGCACGGCGACCGAGAGGACGCCGGCGGTCCTGGCTCCCCGTACATCACCGACGTGGTCACCGACGTACGCGTTCGCGCCGTACTCGCGAAGCGCCTCCGCCTTGGCCTCCGCCCACAGCCAGCCGACCACGATGTCCGGCTCGATGCCGAGGTGTTGGAGGTGCAGCTTCGCGTTCGGCTCGTGCTTGGCGGTGACGACGACGGAACGGCCGCCGGCAGCACGTACCGCTCCGAGGGCTTCGTGGGCGCCCGGCATGGCGGGGGTCGATTCGATCGCGTACTCGGGATACAGCTCGCGGTAGAGCTCCGCGGCCTCCGCGATCTGCTCGTCGGGGAACCAGTGCGCCAACTCCTGTTCCAGGGGCGGCCCGAGGCGGGTGATGGTCAGCTCGGCGTCGATGTGGGTGCCGGTCGCGGCGGTCAGTGCTTCGTAGGTCGCTTTGATGCCGGGACGTGAGTCGATCAGGGTCATGTCGAGGTCGAAGCCGATGGTGGGCCCGGTGAGGGCTGCGTGCGGGAGCGGAGCGTGCTGTGCCATGTCCCGCATTCTGCCTTGCGGCACGCCGCACATTCAGGCCTGCCTGACTCGCCGGGGCCGTGGTGCGGGGGCTCACCCGCAATCCGGTCGCGGAGCCGGGCATCCTCGGCGTCGGCCAGGGCAGAGCAGGCCGGGCCAGGCCGGTGCGGGGCGCCGGGCTACAGCTCGGTGCGCCGCGCCGAACGCGGATCCCGCACCGGTGTCCCGCTGTTGAGGACACCGTCCATGGCCCGTCCGCGCCAGGCGGCGGTGGAGTCGTAGAGCGGCGCTTCGGTGTCCACGGTGGAGATCAGAACACCGGCCCGGTTGCGCCGCAGCCGTCCCGTGGTGATGCCGTCGGCGCGTACGAAGAAGGCACCCCAACAGCTTTCGCGCGCCGAGGAGTTCGGGCAGCTGATCCACATGTGGTTGGCTGCCGCCTCGGCAATCATCATCGCCGGCATGGTGATGCCGGGATAGGTGCCGCCCGGGTTGAGATGCAGCACGTCCTCGCCGATCGCGGCGCGGATCGACTCGACCTTCCCGGGGGTCATGTGCGCCGCGTGGTAGGAGTGGAAGACGAGTTGGACGCCCTGCCGCCCGTAGTCCCGGTACAGCTCCGGATAGCGGTAGTCGTGGCAGATCAGAGCACCGCAGCGAACTCCCTTGATACTGAAGGCAGTCGAGTGTTCGCCGGGCGTGTAGTGCGCCAGATCCCCTGTACGTTCCCCGGCGTCGCCGCCGCAGAAGCGCTTGTCGTAGCGGTCGACGATGCTGCCGGTGCCGTCGATGACGTACAGACTGTTGTGCGGCTTGTGCTGCCCGGTCAGCGGGTGCGTCGAACCGAGCACGACCCACAGCCCCAGCTCACCCGCGCGCTCCATGACGTGCCGCGTGCACGATTCGAGCAACTCCCAGTCGAATCCGCGGTAGTCGGGGAAATCGGAGCCCGCGTATCCCGACAGGCACGCCTCGGGGAAGTGCGCGACGTCCGCGCCCTGCTCCTTCGCCGCCCGCATCTGGCGCATGACGTAACGGCTGTTGCGCACGACATCGGCGTCCACCGGGAACTGGCATGTCGCCACGGTCAGTTCAGCCATGGATCCAGCTTCCCAGCACGCCACCCTCGTACGCACTCGGAAATGCGGCGCTCAGCCCCTCGGGCGCCGGGCGCGCCAGACCAGGAACAGAGCGCTGGCGACGGCGGCGACCTTCAGCAGCACCGGACCGGTGTCGGTCAGCGTCTTCCCGAGTGCGTCGCCGCCCTCCGCGATGCGCTCGCCCCACCGGCCTTCGATCCGCCCCCACAGCCACACCACCGCACCGCACGCGACGAGTCCGGGCATTCCCGCGGCGGCCCACTTGGCCTCCGTACGGCTCAGTCTCGGCGACCACCAGGCGGCCAGCCAGCCGACGGCGAGCGGGATCAGCGACCCGATGACGACGCCCGTGACCAGCAGCAATGCCGCCGCCCACTCCACGATTCCGCCCGCGCCCGGGCCGCCCCGCACACGGAGCAGCCGACGTCGCCCGCCGCCACCGTCCGTGACGGCCTCCACGCCCGGGCCCGGGACGGCCGGGCCCGGCGCAGGGCCCGCCGCCTTACGCGCCGGAGGTACCGGAATCCTCGTCCCGCCGCTCCCGGGCTTGCTCTCGCCCTCCTCGCCGCCGCCCGGCGGCGGCTTCAGCAGCTCCGGCAGCTCGATCCCGCCGACGAAGCCGGGCACGGGCTCCCCGAACGTACGGCTGCCGCCCCCGTCCCCGTACGGGCTGGGGTCGACGCGCCACCAGTCCGGGTCCGACTCCTCGGGCCCCAGCTCGTCCATGCCCGCGAGATGGGGCGCGGACGCCCCGTAGGAGGCGGTGGGCGGCGGCGCCGAGGGTGCCGTACCGGACGTGCGCCGTGGGGTGGCCCGCTTCCACAGCGACACTTTCGTGTCCTCGCCGAACCGGTCGTCGTCGCCGGTGGAAGGCCGCGGCGCGGGCACGCCGCCGCCTCCGCCCGCGGCCCCGCCCGTGCCGCCCGTCCCGCCCGCTCCTCCGGAGACGACCTCCTCGGGACGGCCCAGACGCGTCAGGATCTTCCGCACGGCGGCCTTGTTCTCCGCCCCGCCCTGCTCGGCCCGCATCCGGTCGATCTCGCCGCGCAGCCCGTTGACCAGCCGCGCCCGCTCTGCGGCTGTCATCGACGTACGGTGAGCCAGATCGCCGACCCGGCTCAGGTAGTCGAACACGAGCTGATCGCTCTCGATCCCCACCAAATCCCCAACGGCTGCTCGCTCTTGGCGCCTGCCCTGCCACTTGTCAGGCTCGAACACGACGGTACCGTGCCCGCCCTGCCCACGACGCGGGCGCGACTCCCGCCCGGGCACCCCGCTAACGTGGTGTGGATGAGCACCGAGCAGAACGGCGGCAGTGCCGCACCCCGCACGCTCGCGGACGACCTCCGCGCCCGCGACGACGGCGCGCTCGCCGAGCTGCTCCGCACCCGCCCCGATCTGCTCTCACCCGTGCCCAACGACCTCACGCAGCTCGCCACCCGCGCCGGGACCAGGGCCTCCGTCGTACGGGCAGTCGAGCGCCTGGACCGTTTCGCGCTCCAGACCGCCGAAGCCATCGCCGTCGCCCCCGACCCGTGCCCGTACGACACCCTGGTGGGTCTCCTCGCGGGCGACCCCGAGCATGTGAGCGGCCCCGGCGACCCCGCCTGCCACGTCAGCGGCGAACTGCCCCGCGCCCTGCGCACCCTCCGTGCGCAGGCCCTGCTGTGGGGCGGCGACGAGCGGCTGCACCTCGTACGCACCGCCCGCGAACTGCTCACGCCCACCCCCACCACGCCCTCCCCCACCGGCCTCGGGCCCACCCTCGCCGAAGCGACCGCGGGCATGTCCCCGGGACGGCTGCAGGACATCCTCGCCACCACAGGACTCGGCGCCACGCACGACCCCGTGAGCGCACTCGCCGCCCTCACCTCGCTCTTCACCGACCGCCCCCGCATGGCGCACCTCCTCGATTACGCTCCGCCCGAGTCGCTCCTCATGCTCGACAAGCTCCGCTGGGGCCCGCCTTACGGTTCGGTGCAGACCGACTCCCCCTCGCCGCCGGTGACTTGGCTGCTCGACCGTGCCCTGCTCGTACGTTCCTCGTCGCGCACGGTCGTGCTCCCCCGCGAAGTCGCCCTGCACCTGCGCGCCGGCCGTGCACACCGCGACATCGAACCGCTGGCGCCGCCGCTGACGCCCCGGCGTGAGTATCCGGAGGAGACGGTCGACGCCACCGCCGCCGGCCAGGTGCTCAGCGCCCTGGGCACCCTCGAGGACCTCCTGGCCGACTGGGAGTCCGAGCCGCCCTCCGTGCTCCGCTCCGGCGGCCTCGGCGTACGCGACCTCAAGCGCACCGCCACCGTCCTCGACCTGCCCGAGCCGACGGCCGCCTTCTGGATCGAACTCGCCTACGCGGCAGGCCTCCTGGCCCCCGACGGCGAACCCGACGAGGCCTACGCGCCCACCCCCGCCTACGACGAGTGGCTGCGCCGCCCCGCACAGGAACGCTGGGCCCACGTCATCGTCCGGTGGCTCACCGGCACCCGCGTCCCCGCACTGGTCGGGGCGCGCGACGCGAAGGGACGCGCCCTCGCCGCTCTGGGCCAGGGGCTCGACCGCGGTCTCACCGCAGACGTGCGCCGCCGCACTCTGACGCTGCTCACGACCCTCCAGCCCGGAGCCGCCCCCACCCAGCAGTCGGTCCTCGCCCGGCTCCGCTGGGAGCACCCGCTGCGTGGCAGCGCGGCACCGCCGGCCGCACCGGGCGCCGTCGGACCGGGCGCGGGCGCGCCCGGCAGCACCGGACCGGGCGCCGGCAGACCGGACGGCGTCGCCGGGGACATGCGTACGCAGTTGGCCGAATCGGTTCTGCACGAGGCCGAGTTGCTCGGTCTGACGGGCCGCGGCGCCCTCGCCTCGTACGCCCGCGTGCTGCTCGTCCCGGAGTCCGCTGCCCGTACCGCACTCGAGGTGGAAGCCCTCAAGGCCACCGCCTCCCGTGCCGCCGCACGGCTCGCGCCGCTCCTCCCCGAACCGCTCGACCACATCCTGCTCCAGGCGGACCTGACCGCCGTCGCCCCCGGCCCTCTGGAGCGCCCGCTCGCCGCGATGCTGGGCGTTCTCGCCGACGTCGAGTCCAAGGGCGGAGCCACCGTCTACCGCTTCACGCCCGCCTCGGTACGCCGCGCGCTCGACGCGGGACGCAGCGCGGGCGACATCCACGCCTTCCTCGCCGCCCACTCCCGTACGCCCGTACCGCAGCCGCTCAGTTACCTCGTCGACGACGTGGCCCGCAGGCACGGCAGGCTACGCGTCGGCGCGGCGTCCTCGTACGTGCGCTGCGACGACGACGCGCTGCTGAACGAGATCATGGCCGACAAGCGGTCCGCGGCGCTCCGCCCGCGGCTGCTCGCGCCGACCATCCTCGCCTCACCGCTGTCGCCCAGCCAACTGCTCGCCGAACTACGGGAGATGGGGTACGCACCGGCTGCCGAGTCCGCCGAGGGCGATGTGATGATCGCCCGCGCGGACGTGCACCGCACACCGCCGCGCACCGCACCCGACCCCGTCCCCGACGGGCCTCCGGTGCCGGAGGCGGCGCTGCTCACCGCTGCCGTACGCGCCATCCGGGCCGGGGACCACGCGGCGACGGCCGCGCACAAGCCACGGCACTCGTCCGGGCGTGTGCCACGGCCGCCGGCGCCGGGCGGGGACCTGCCCCGCACCACCTCGGCGGACACGATCGCCACGATGCAGTCGGCAGTGCTGTCCGGGGACTCGGTGTGGATCGGCTACGTCAACGCCGACGGAGCGGCCAGCCAGCGGGTGATCGCGCCGGTGCGCGTGGAGGGCGGCTTCGTCACGGCTTACGACCACACCGCGGACGAGGTGCGCACCTACCCGCTGCACCGCATCACGGGCGTGGCGGAGCTGGCAGAGAACTGACGGCAGCCGGGACCGGCCGGGAGGCGCCCGCGGGCCACACCACGTCGACCGCCAGCCCGGCGCTCCGTGCCCCGGCCATGATGTCGGCCATGGTGCCCGCCTTCTCCTCGGCCGACGGCTGCCCGTCCCAGATCGCGACGAGCCGGTCCGCGCGTTCCAGCAGCACGGCGTTCGCCGCCTCGTACGCGTCCCTGCCCACGGTCTCGAACGGCAGCACCAGCACCTCGTCGGCCGCCGCGGTCAGACGGTCGTAGGTCTCCGCGTGGTCGGATTTCACGGTCGCCGCCCGGTAGTCCCTGCTGGGCAGCACCGCGACGAGCCTGCCGCCCGCAGCGAGCACGCACTCCGCGAACAGCGAGTCGGCGCCCGCCGCCACGCAGGAAAGTCCCACGAGTCCCGACGGCTCGAACATGCGCAGCAGGCGCTCCAGTTCCGCCCGTACCAGCGGCACCGTCTCCTCGGACAGCTCCATGTGCCCGGTTACCGCAACTTTCGTCGCCATCCCGGTCGCTCTCCTTCGTCAGTTCCCTCAACGCGCCTCGGACACGGTCACGCTTCTCACGTGGACCACTACACCTTGTATCTGGACGTATAACCGTATAGGCCTCGAAGCCTCGTGCGTGGCCACACGCACGGCAGGCGCCCGTGTGGCCGTGCGCAGCCACGCGACACCGAAATGCGCCGATGGGGCACACTGGACGATTGACCCGTGTGCCGGACCGGCTCGATCGAGCCGCCGGACCGACGGGAGCTCTCCAGCCTTTGCGAGACGGAGGAAACGCGCGTGAACGGTGGTCCCCTGATCGTCCAGAGCGACAAGACGCTGCTCCTGGAGGTCGACCACGAGCAGGCGGACGAGTGCCGCCGTGCCATCGCCCCCTTCGCTGAACTGGAGCGGGCGCCCGAGCACATCCACACCTACCGCCTCACCCCACTCGGCCTGTGGAACGCCCGCGCCGCAGGGCACGACGCCGAGCAGGTCATCGACGCGCTCGTCGCCCACGCCCGCTATCCCGTCCCGCACGCCCTGCTGGTCGACGTCGCCGAGACGATGGCCCGGTACGGGCGGCTGCGCCTGCTCAAGCACCCCACACACGGACTGGTCCTGGAGAGCAGCGACCGTCCGGTGCTGGAGGAGGTGCTGCGCTCGAAGAAGGTCCAGCCGCTCGTCGGCGACCGCATCGACGCCGACACCGTCGTCGTGCACCCCTCCGAGCGCGGCCAGATCAAGCAGGTGCTGCTGAAGCAGGGCTGGCCCGCCGAGGACCTGGCCGGGTACGTGGACGGCGAGGCGCACGCCATCGCGCTGGAGGAGGACGAGTGGGCGCTGCGTCCGTACCAGCAGCATGCCGTGGAGAACTTCTGGCACGGCGGCTCGGGTGTCGTGGTGCTGCCCTGCGGAGCGGGCAAGACGCTGGTGGGCGCCGGGGCGATGGCTCAGGCGCAGGCGACGACGCTGATCCTCGTCACCAACACCGTCTCGGCCCGTCAGTGGAAGCACGAGCTGGTG
>DATMEI010000823.1:0-5124 GCA_035556995.1 Streptomyces sp. | reverse complement strand
CTGTTCGAGGAGAGCGTCTTCGACCACGGCACCGGGCACGTCGTCAACCACGACTTCGCCCAGTACCACATCCCCTCCTGCGCCGACGTGCTCGACATCGAGGCCACCTGGCTGGACGAACCCGACCCGCACGCCAACCCGATGGGCTCCAAGGGCATCGGCGAGATCGGCATCGTCGGCAGCCCGGCCGCGGTCGTCAACGCCGTGCACAACGCGACGGGCATCCGCGTACGCGACCTGCCGGTCACCCCGGACAAGCTGCTGCGGCCCTGAACAGCCCGGCGGCTTGCGGCCGTTCACGCCCCGGCCGCGTATCTTGCGCACCATGGCCATGCCTCCCGAGCAGCCCCACCCGACGGACGAAGGTGCTCTGCGCGCCGTCGTCTTCGACGTCAACGAGACGCTCAGCGACTTCACGCCCCTCCGCCGCCGCTTCGAAGAGACCGGCGCCCCGGGGCACTTGATGCCCACATGGTTCGCGGGCGTGCTGAGGGACGGATTCGCGCTGGCAGCCGCCGGCTCGTACGCACACTTCGGGGACCTCGCACGGGACGGTCTGCGTGCCCTGCTGCCGGAGGTCGACGGCTGGTCGGGCGACGTGGAGGAGGCTGCCGCTCACATCCTCGACGGCCTCGCGGAGCTGCGCGTGCATCCGGATGTCCCCGGAGGCGTACGTGCCCTGCGGGAGGCCGGATTCCGGCTCGTGACGATGACGAACGGGGCGCCGGAACTGACGGAAGGGCTGCTCGAACGGGCCGGTATCCGAGACGAGTTCGACGCGCTGCTGGGCGTGAGCGGTCCCCGCCGCTGGAAGCCGGCACCGGAGGCGTACCGCTATGCCGTACGCACGGCGGGCGTACGCCCCGAAGAGGCACTGATGGCCGCCGTGCACCCGTGGGACGTCGACGGTGCGCAGCGCGCCGGGCTCGCCGGCGCCTGGCTGCGCCGTGGGGCGGCCCACTACCCGCAGGTGATGTCGCAGCCGGTGTGGGTCGCGGAGGACCTGGAGGAACTGGCGCGTTCCCTGGCGGAGCGCGGTCGCACGAGTCGTCAGCGGTAGGGGGCGGCTGCCTGAGCCCGCAGCGTCCCGGAAGGTGTAGAAGGCTCCACTGTGCGGCGTCATGGGGTGGCATACGGTCCGAACATGACTGTCACAGACCCCGGCCACGAGGCGCCTGCCGCACCGGTCGCCCGAAGACAACTGCCCGCGCACATACGCCACTTCGGACGTTCCGTGCCCCAGTGTCTGGTGCGCCTGGGTGCGGGACTGCTCAGCCTGATCACCCTTCCCGTCCTGATCGGGTCGGCCGCGACCTGCCTCGTGGGCATCGGATTCCTGCTCGTGCCATGGGAGGTGCGCGTACTCGGCAGGGCAGCCGACTGGGAACGGGCCCGGCTGGCACGGCTGTACGGGCTCCCGTCCCCGGCCACGCCGCCGCGCCCCCGGAATGACGGGACCGGCTTGCTGTCGCTGCTCGCTGATGCGCGTACCTGGCGGGACCTGCGCTGGACGGCGGCGATGTCGGTCGCGGGCACCGTGCTGGGCCTTGTCGCCGTCCCGCTCATGCTGCTGCCGGTGCTCGGGGCGGCAGCGACCGGACTGTGGTGGCTCTTCCCCGCCGGCGAACCCGTGCGGGTGCTGGCCAACATCCCCGTGGACAGCTGGACGGCCGCCGCGACACTGGGAGTTGCGCAGACCCTGCTCGGGGCGGCGCTCGCCGTCGTCGGTGTGCCCCTCCTCGCCCGTACCGCCTCCGCACTGTCCCGTCTGCTGCTCGAAGGCGGCGGGAAGCGCCAACTCGCCGAGCGCGTAGAGGACTTGAGCCGCACCCGGTCGGGCGCCGTCGATGCTCACGGCTCCGACCTGCGCAGGATCGAACGCGACCTGCACGACGGCACCCAGGCCCAGTTGGTCGCACTCGCGATACGTCTCGGCCTGGCCGAGCGCGCGCTCGAAAAGGATCCGAAAGCGGCGCAGGCGCTGCTGGGGCAGGCACGGGAGGGCGCAGAGGAGGCGATGACCGAACTGCGGTCCGTACTGCGCACCATGTATCCGCCGATCCTTGCGGACCGCGGTCTGGACGGTGCGCTCTCGGCCGTGGCGGCGCGGTCGGCAGTGCCGGTACGGCTGGAGCTGGAGCTGCCGGACACCCCGCCGCTGCCCGTCCCGGTGGAGACGGCTGTCTACTTCGTCGTCACCGAGGCCCTGACCAACGTCACGAAGCACTCCGGCGCGACGAGCGCCACAGTGACCGTTCGCCGTGACGGGGAGCGCCTGCATGCCGAAGTACGGGACGAGGGCCGGGGCGGCGTCGATGAGCAGGCGGGCTCGGGCGTCACGGGGATGCGGCAGCGCGTCGAGGCCGTCGACGGCACATTCCACGTGAACAGCCCACTCGGCGGCCCCACTTGCGTACGTGTGGACATCCCGTGCGGGTCGTGATCGCCGAGGACAACGTGGTGCTGGCCGAGGGACTGGCCCTGCTGCTGCGCGCCGAGGGCCACGAGGTGGCCGCGCAGCTCTCCGACGGCGAGGCGCTGGTGGACGCCGTGCTCGGCGAGCGGCCCGACATCGCCGTGGTCGATGTGCGGCTGCCGCCCTCGTTCCGCGACGAGGGCCTGCGTGCCGCGCTGCGGATCCGCCGTGAGCGCCCGGGGCAGCCGCTGCTGGTCTTCTCCCAGTACGTCGAGCGCAGTTACGCCCTGGAACTGCTCTCCGACCGCGCCGGTGGAATCGGCTACATGCTCAAGGACCGGGTGGCCAGGCTGGAGGAGTTCCTGCGCGCCTTGGAGCAAGTCGCCGCAGGCGGCACGTCGATGGATCCCGAAGTCGTCTCCCAAGTGCTCGCCCGGCACGACCCGCTGACCGCGCTCACCGCCCGCGAACGCGAGGTGCTGGGCCTCATGGCGCAGGGCTTCGCCAACGGTGAGATCGCCCGCCGCCTCGTGATCACCGAGCGCTCGGTGCACAAGCATGTCGGGAACATCTTCGCCAAGCTCGATCTGCCCGTCGAGGACAGCGGCCACCGGCGCGTGCTGGCCGTGCTCGCGTACCTGAGCTGAGCCCGCTGCCGGCCCTTGACAGGCAGGTCCGTTGCTGGATTACTGGACCGCGCCGCAAGGCGAACCGAATGGTCGGTCGGGAAGTACGAGAGCGTGGAACGTATGACGCAAGCCATGAGCGACGGGTCGGCGCAGACGATGTTCGACGCGGACCAGGCGTCGCAGGGTCTGGGCATCACCTTGCTGGAGGCCGCGGACGGCGCCGCGAAACTGCGGATGACGGTGACCGGGGCCATGGTCAACGGCCACGGCATCGCGCACGGCGGATATCTCTTCCTCTTCGCCGACACGGCCTTCGCCTGTGCCTGCAACAGCCACGGCCCGGTGACCGTCGCCTCCGGCGCCGACATCTCCTTCGTCAGACCCGCCAGGGAGGGCGACGCGCTCACTGCGGTCGCGGAGGAGCGCACCCGCTACGGACGCAGCGGGATCTACGACGTGAGCATCCTGCGCGACGGCGAAGTGATAGCGGAGTTCCGCGGCCGCAGCCGTACCGTCCGAGGCATGGAGGAAACCCCATGACGATGAGCGAGCCCCGTGACGCCGGCACCGCCCGTGCTGCCGGCTCCGATGCGCCGCGGAGGACGGGCGAGCCGCTGCCCGACCGACTGCGCGACGCCGGCGAGCTGATGGACCGCGCGGAGCTGCGCGCGTACCAGCTGGAGCGGCTGCAGAAGACTCTGCGAACCGCCTACGACGACGTCGAGCTGTACCGGCGGAAGTTCGACGAGGCGGGCGTACGGCCGGAGGACTGCCGTCAGTTGGAGGACCTCGCGCGCTTCCCCTTCACCACGAAGGCAGACCTGCGCGAGACCTATCCGTTCGGGATGTTCGCCGTCCCCATGGCCGACGTGCGCCGCATCCACGCCTCCAGCGGCACCACCGGCACTCCCACCGTGGTGGGTTACACGGAGAACGACATCTCGATGTGGGCCGACATGGTCGCCCGCGCCATCCGCGCGGCGGGCGGACGGACCGGTCACAAGGTCCATGTCGCCTACGGATACGGCCTGTTCACCGGCGGCCTCGGTGCGCACTACGGCGCGGAACGCGCGGGCTGTACGGTCATCCCGGTCTCCGGCGGCATGACCGCGCGTCAGGTCCAGCTCATCCAGGACTTCGAGCCCGAGATCATCATGGTCACGCCTTCCTACATGCTGACGCTGCTGGACGAGTTCGAGCGCCAGGGCGTCGACCCCCGGGGCACCTCGCTGAAGACAGGCATCTTCGGGGCGGAGCCGTGGACCGAGGAGATGCGGGCCGAGATCGAGGAGCGGCTGAACATCCACGCCGTCGACATATACGGCCTTTCCGAGGTGATCGGCCCGGGTGTGGCGCAGGAGTGCGTGGAGACGAAGGACGGTCTGCACATCTGGGAGGACCACTTCTACCCCGAGGTCGTCGACCCCGTCACGGACGAGATCCAAGCCGACGGTGACGAGGGCGAGTTGTGCTTCACCTCCCTCACCAAGGAGGCCATGCCGGTGATCCGGTACCGCACCCGTGACCTGACCCGGCTGTATCCCGGCACCGCCCGTCCCGCGTTCCGGCGGATGGAGAAGGTCACGCGCCGCTGCGACGACATGATCATTCTGCGGGGCGTCAACATCTTCCCCAGCCAGGTCGAGGAGATCCTGCTGCGCACCCCGGGCGTCGCCCCGCACTTCCAGCTCCGGCTGAGCACCCGTGCCCGCCTGGACCGCATGACGGTACGTGCGGAGGCCAGGCCGGGCACCGGACAGGCCGAGCGCGAGGCGGCGGCCTCGGACATCACCAGGGCCGTCAAGGACGGCATCGGGCTGAGCGTCGCCGTCGAGATCGTCGACCCGGAGACGCTGGAACGCTCCGTCGGCAAGATCCGCCGCATCGTCGACGAGCGGGAGCGGGCCTGAGGCGGGCCGATGGCGGCCGGTGTCGCGGTCAGTCGGACGCACCGAAGTCGGTCGTCGTGAACTGCGGGTTGGCGATGGTGAATCCGCCGTCCACCACGAACGACTGGCCCGTCGTGTAGCCCGCGCTGCCGGAGGCGAGCCAGCCGATGAGCGAGGCGACCTCGCGGGC
>DATMEI010000822.1:0-4867 GCA_035556995.1 Streptomyces sp. | reverse complement strand
GCTGCGGGAGTCCGCGCGGATGCTGGGACTCGCAGCCGAGCAGGGGGTCAAGCCCGTGCTGACGAACGCGGTGCGCTACGCCGATCCCAGCCAGGGCCCGGTCGCGGACGTACTGGACGCCGCGCGGCGCCTGGTCCCCGTCGATCCGCGGAAGGGCCTGGACAGCGGAGAGCGGTGGCTCAAAGGGCCGGAGGCCATGGCGACGGCCGCGCAGCGCGTCGCAGAGGCAGCGGGCTACCGGCGTGAGGCCGCGCACCGGCTGCTGACGCTGACAGAGGAGACCGCCGGCAGCTGCCGGGTCGACCCCGAGGACGACATCGGTATCGGCCGGGTGCACTTCCCCGAGCCGCGGCTGGTCGGAGCGGGCCGGAGGACCGCCGAGCGCGTGCTGCGTTCGCGCTGCGCGGCCGGGATGGTCGCGCGGCGCTACGAGGGGCAGCGGGAGCGCTGGGAGCGGCTCGAACACGAGCTGCGGATCATCGAAGGGCTCGGCTTCTCCTCCTACTTCCTCACCGTCGCCCAAGTCGTCCAGGACGTACGGGCGATGGGCGTACGGGTCGCGGCGCGCGGCTCGGGCGCCGGGTCGCTGGTCAACCATCTGCTGGGCATCGCACACGCCGACCCCCTCGAACACAACCTGCTCATGGAGCGCTTCCTCTCGCCGCGGCGCGCAGCCCTTCCGGACATCGACATCGACGTGGAATCGGCCCGGCGGCTGGAGGTCTACCGCGCCATCTTCGAACGCTTCGGCGAGGAGCGCGTCGCCACCGTCGCCATGCCGGAGACCTACCGGGTGCGGCACGCCATCCGGGACGTGGGTGCGGCGCTGAGCATCGACCCCGCCGAGACCGACAAGCTCGCCAAGTCGTTCCCGCACATACGGGCGCGCGACGCGCGTGCGGCCCTCGGCGAACTGCCGGAGCTGCGTGGCGTGGACGCCGAGCGCTACGGGCCCCGCTTCTGGGACCTGGTCGAGTCGCTGGACGCGCTCCCGCGCGGGGTCGCCATGCACCCGTGCGGGGTGCTGCTGTCGGACTCCTCGCTCCGCGCCCGTACGCCGGTGATGCCCACCAGCGGCGAGGGGTTCGCCATGTCGCAGTTCGACAAGGACGACGTGGAGGAGCTGGGGCTGCTGAAGCTGGACGTGCTGGGAGTGCGGATGCAGTCCGCGATGGCGCACTCGGTCGCCGAGATCGAACGGGCAGGCGGCGGGAACGTCGTACTGGACGAGGCGCCGGAGGGCGATCCGCAGACGTACGAGCTGATCCGCTCCGCCGAGACGCTCGGCTGCTTCCAGATCGAGTCGCCCGGGCAGCGCGATCTGGTCGGGCGGCTCCAGCCGGAGAGTTTCCACCATCTCGTCGTCGACATCTCGCTGTTCAGACCGGGGCCGGTCGTCGCCGACATGGTGCGGCCCTTCATCGAGGCGCGGCACGGGCGGCGGCCCGCCGCCTACCCGCATCCGGATCTGGAGCCCGCGCTGCGTGAGACGTACGGCGTCGTGGTCTTCCACGAGCAGATCATCGAGATCGTGTCGGTCATGACCGGGTGCGGCCGTGCGATGGCCGACGAGGCGCGGCGCGCGCTGTCGGACGAGGTGCGGCAGGGGAGGGTGCGGGCCTGGTTCATGCAGGAGGCGTCGCGGCGCGGGTACGCGGCCGAAGCCGTCGAGCGGACCTGGGAGATCGTGGAGGCGTTCGGCTCCTACGGCTTCTGCAAGGCGCACGCGGTCGCCTTCGCCGTACCCACCTACCAGTCGGCCTGGCTGAAGACCCATCATCCGGCTGCCTTCTACGCGGGAGTGCTGGAGCACGATCCGGGGATGTACCCGAAGCGGCTGCTGCTGGCGGACGCGCGGCGGCGGGGGGTGCCGGTGCTGCCGCTGGATGTGAACCGGTCGTCGGTCGCCTATCGGATCGAACTGGTGTCTGATTCCAGGGGTGTTGAAGGCCCGGCTGCTTCGGCTGCCCCGACTGCCGAAGAGCGGGAACAGCACCGGTGGGGAGTGCGCCTCGCCCTCTCCGAAGTGCAGGGCATCAGCGAGGCGGACGCGGAGCGTATCGCCGCCGGACAGCCCTACGACTCGCTGGCCGACCTCTGGCGGCGGGCGCGACCGTCACGTCCCGTCGCCGAAAAGCTCGCCCAGGTAGGGGCGTTGGACGCTTTCGCACCCGACGGCAACAGGCGCGACCTGCTGCTGCACATCGCCGAACTCCACCGCGGGCAGCGCGGCGCCACCGGGGCACGCGAGGGCCAACTCGCCCTGGGCGAGGCCGCCGCACCCGAACCGGCAGGGCTGCCCGATCTCGACGCGGACGAACGGCTGGGAGCGGAACTCGGCGTTCTCGGTATGGACGCCTCCCGGCACCTCATGGACGATCACGCCGAATTCCTGCGGGAGTTGGGCGCGTACTCCGCACGCGCGCTGCGTGCCGCGCGGCACGGTGAGACGGTTCTGGTCGCGGGCGCCAAGGCCGCCACCCAGACGCCGCCGATCCGGTCCGGGCGGCGCGTCATCTTCAGCACCCTCGACGACGGCACCGGACTGGTCGACCTCGCCTTCTTCGACGACAGCCACGCGGCCTGCGCGCACACCGTCTTCCACTCCTGGCTGCTGCTGGTACGGGGCGTGGTGCAGCGGCGCGGGCCGCGCAGCCTCAGCGTGGTCGGATCGGCCGCATGGGACCTGGCCGAACTGGCCGAACTGCGCCGCAGCGGCGGCCTGGACGCGGTCGCCGCACGGCTGGCGGAGCCCGCCGGGGGAGGGGAACCCGAACCGGTCCAAAGCGGCGGCGAGGGCACAGGCCAAGGCAACCAAGGGGCAGGCCAAGGCGTCGGAGGCCGCACCGTAGAGGTGGCGAAGGGGTACGAGATGCACCCCTGGGCCGATCTGCGTCCCCCCGGCGATTCCGCCGACTCCCCGAAGGCCCTGCGCAAGCTGTGGCACTCCAGCCCGGGGAGCGCGGGATGAGCGAAGCAGCCGACCGGCCCGAACCCGGACTCCACGTGCTGTACGTGCACTTCGAGGACCGTGCGGAAGAAAGCACGGAAGGGAGAGCGGAAGAGAGCCGCCCGGAGTTCACCGAACTCCTCGGGCTCCTCGCCGACTTCACCCCCGTCGTCCAGGCGCTGCCGCCCGACGCCGCGCTCGCCGATGTACGGGGCGCGCTGCGCTACTTCGACCGTGACGCCCCCGGGCTCGCCCGCCTCATCCGCCTCCGCGCGCTCGCCCTGTACGACACCGACTGCACCGTCGGCGTCGCCGTCAACCCGCTCCTCGCACGGATGGCCGCGCAGGCCGGGCCGCCCGGCACGGTCCGCGTCGTACGCCCCGGGGAGACCGCCGCCTTCCTCGCCCGCCGGCCCGTCGCGGCCCTCCACGGAATCGGCCCGGCGACCGCCCGTACCCTGTGCGCGTACGGCCTCGACTCCGTCGGCCGAGTCGCCGACGCGGCACCCGCCACCCTGCAGCGGGTGCTCGGTGCGAAGACGGGGCGCCGCATCCATGAACGTGCACGCGGCGTCGACCCGGCCCCCGTGGTCCCCAGCGCCCCTGCACGCTCTGTCAGTTCGGAATACCGCTTCGACCGTGACGAGCTCGATTCCGGCCTGCGTCGCCGTGCGCTGCTCACCCTCGCGGACGAGCTGGGCTTCCGTATGCGTACGGACGGCCAGGTGGCCCGCGCGCTCAGCCTCACCGTCCGCTACGCCGACCGTTCCACCACGGCCCGCACCCGCACCCTCGCCGAACCGTCAGCGCACACCCCCGCGTTGACGGCCACGGCCTACGCCCTGCACGACGCACTCGGGCTGCAGCGGGCCCGGGTACGCGCGGTGTCCCTGCGTGCCGAGGAGCTGACGCCGGCCGAACTGGCCACCCGGCAGCTCTCCTTGGACCCCCGCGAGGAGAAGGCCCTACGTGCCGAGGCGGCGGCGGACCGGGCCAGGCTGCGGTTCGGAGTGTCGGCGGCGCACCCCGCGGCACTGTTCGACGCGGCGTAACCGCCCGGCGCTCAGCCCGCGGGCCAGCCCCGGAGCCGCATCAGCTCCGGCGGGCGGTGATGCGCTGGCGGGAGACCTCGTAGAGCACGGCGGTCGCGGCACCGGCCGCGTTGAGTGAACTGGCCGATCCCGCCATGGGGATGCGCACCGTGTGATCGCACAGTTCGCGCCAGGCAGCGCTCAGCCCGGTGGTCTCGTTCCCGATGAGCAGCAGTACGGGCCCGGTCAGGTCGAATTCGAAGAGGTCGGCCTCGCCGTCTTCGTCCGTACCGACCACCGCGATCTGCTGCCCGTGCGCCCGCTGTTCCTCCAGCCACCCGACGACCTCCCGCTGTGAGGGCACCCGGACGGCGGGCAGTGCGAACAGCGAACCGGTGCTGGCCCGCACCGACTTGGGGTCGTAGACGTCGGCGGCGTGGCCGGTCACGATCAGCCCGTCCGCGCCGAAGGCGTCCGCGGAGCGGATGACGGTGCCGATGTTGCCCGGGCCCGAGGGCCGGTCGAAGACGACACCGAGGAAGTCACTGCCCGCGTCGATGCGGGCGAGGTCGTCGGGGGGCATCTGCAGCACCGCCACGACCTCGGGGGCTGCTTCGTTCTTCTCACCCAGTTCGGCTAGCAGCCCGGGATCCATCGCCACGCTTTCAGCGGGGACGTCCCGCAGCAGGTTCTCCGCCCAGCGCGACAGCGGCCGCTCGGTCGAGTGGATCAACGTCCGTACCGGCCAGCCGCGTTGGACGGCGACGCTGATGGGACGCACCCCCTGGACCAGGAACTCGCCTGTCCTCTGACGCTTGTTCCGGTTGCCCAGCAGTGACTGCCACTGCTGGAAACGGGCGTTGCGGGAGGTGATCCGCTGGGCCAC
>DATMEI010000821.1:0-6891 GCA_035556995.1 Streptomyces sp. | reverse complement strand
GGCGGACCGTTACTTCCCCCGTACGAGCCTGCCGGAGCACACCGAGCGTGTGCTGCTCGCCCACTCCCCGTACCAGGACGCGGACGGCGCCCGCCGCCACCAGGAGACGTCCCTCTACCGTGCCCCGTCGGGCGCCCTGGTCTTCTCCTCCGGCACGTTCGCCTGGTCGCCTGCGCTGGACCGTCCCGGTCACGTGGACTCCCGTATCCAGCGGGCGACGTCCAACCTCCTGGACCGCGTGTGCAAACGCGACTGAGCCGCTGACACCCTGACCGGACCGCCCCGGCGTGTGCGCCAACGCCCGTACGGGACAATCGGAATCCGGAGCCGAAGGCTCGGGCCGGATGCGGCAGCCGCCGCATCCGGCACGGATGTGACCCCCGGAGGAGCAGTGTCCGGATTCGTCGAGAAACCCGACCCCGTGCAGGTGCCGGGCCTGCTGCATCTGCACACCGGCAAGGTGCGCGACCTGTACCGGAACGAGGCGGGCGATCTGGTCATGGTGGCCAGCGACCGCGTCTCGGCATACGACTGGGTGCTGCCCACCGTGATCCCGGACAAGGGCCGGATCCTCACGCAGCTCTCCCTGTGGTGGTTCGAGCAGCTCGCCGATCTCGTACCGAACCATGTGATCGGCACCGACGTGCCCGAGGGCGCACCTGCCGAGTGGGAGGGGCGCACCATGGTGTGCCGTTCGCTGCGCATGATCCCGGTCGAGTGCGTCGCGCGGGGCTATCTGACCGGTTCGGGGCTGGTGGAGTACGAGCAGTCCCGTACGGTCTGCGGCCTCGCTCTCCCCGAAGGGCTCACCGACGGCTCGGAGTTGCCGGGCCCGATCTTCACGCCCGCGACGAAGGCCGCCGTCGGCGACCACGACGAGAACGTCAGCTACGAGGAGGTCGCACGCGAGGTCGGTGCCGAAACGGCCACCCAGCTGCGCCAGTTGACGCTCGCGGTCTACCACCGCGCCCGTGACGTCGCCCTCGACCGCGGCATCATCCTCGCCGACACCAAGCTGGAGTTCGGATACGGCACGGGGGACGGCGAGGACGGCATCGGGATCCCCGCCGAGACCGATGTCGGTCTGGTCCTCGGGGACGAGGTGCTGACGCCGGACTCCTCCCGCTTCTGGCCCGCCGGCCAGTGGAAGCCGGGCCGGGCGCAGCCCTCCTTCGACAAGCAGTTCGTCCGCGACTGGCTGGCCGGACCGGAGTCCGGCTGGGACCGTAACGGCGAACTGCCCCCGCCGGCGCTGCCGGAGAAGATCGTGGAGCAGACTCGCGCGAAGTACGCGGAGGCGTACAGGCTGCTCACCGGACTCGACTGGTCCTGAACGGCGGCCGGAAGCCCGCAGGCCCCGGCACACGCGAAGGCCCCTGCCCCCGGCACACGCGAAGGGTCCCGGTCACAGGACCGGGACCCTTCGCGTTGCCGTGATGCGTGCTGTCATGCGGAGCGGACGACGAGGTTCGAACTCGCGACCTCAACCTTGGCAAGGTTGCGCTCTACCAGCTGAGCTACGTCCGCCTGAGCCGAAGAGCGATTCCGCTCGACCGGCTGGCTCCGACCCACTATAAACCAAACACACAGAGGCCTTTCCGGAGCCGAATCCTCCGTGCCGGAAGGTGCATACAGGGGCAGATGCTCACCACATGGCAGCCCCACGCGAATTGTTCTCCGTACGAGGGGTGTTGGACGCCTTCGTTTTTTCTATGCTCGGACTCCTGTTCAGGCTCGTGGGTACCCAAGCTTTGACCGACCACCCACTGCGCGGGCCCGACAGGCGACCGAAGTGGGGGAGATCAGCTTGGGTACGAACGAGATGTCTTATCTGGGTCTCACCGAGGAACAGGAACAGATCTACCGCTTGTGCCTGCGTGAGCCCGGGATCGGCCTCGACGGCCTCATCGACCAGCTCCGGATGCCTCCGAACACCGCACGCAGAGAGCTTCGCCAACTGCGCGAGCTGGGCCTGCTGCGCAGCGGAGCCTCACACGCGCGGGGTGCGGTGGGGGAGGACGGACTGGCCGCCGCGGAACCGGACGTGGCAGTCGCCAGGCTGCTGGACCTCCGTCTTCACGAGCTGCACGAGAAGCTCCAACAGGTCACGCAGCTGCAGCCGTTGGTGGCCTCGCTGCGTGCGGAGCGCGGCGAGCAGCGTGCACCGGCGGTGGTCGGCATCGAGCAGGTCACCGATCTTCCCAAGATCCGCGACCGTATCGACGACCTGGCCTTCTTCGCGCGGGAGGAGGTCTCACTGGTGGAGCCGGGGAACGCGCTGCGGCAGGACGAGATCGAGCAGTCCCGGCCGCGTGTGCTGCGCTGCCTGCGCAGGGGGCTGTCGGTACGCACCGTCCTTGTGCGCAAGGTCCTGGACCACCCGCCGACCCTGGCGTATCTGCGGGAGCTGGAATCGCACGGTGCGCGGGTGCGGCTGGTGAGTCACACCGCGGCGAAGATTCAGATGTACGACCGCCGCACAGCGGTGGTGCCGGTGCACCCCGAAGACAGCGCGCGTGGCGCGCTCTTCGCGCAGGAGAGCGGCCTGGTCTCCAACATCCTCGCCCTGTTCGAGTCGATCTGGGCGGAGTCGGAGGACCTGGGCTCGCTGCTGGGGGAGCGCAGACCGGAGGAGGAGGACGGTCCGTCCGAGCTGGAGCGGATGGTGCTGCGCGCGATGTGTTCCGGAGGCAAGGACGAGGCGGGGGCACGGGACCTCGGCGTCTCTGTCCGTACGTACCGGCGCTACATCGCGGATCTCATGCAGCTGCTCGGAGCGGGCAACAGGCCTCAGGCGGCGCTCCTGGCACGCGAGCGCGGCTGGATCTGACGGAGCCGGGGCGCCCCCGGTTCGGATGGCACGTGCACGCGTACGTCCGTGCACGTGCCCCGTACGGGGGACGGCTCAGAAGCGTCCCGAGGAGTGCGCGGAGCCGGCCCCTGCCGCCGGTGCCGCAGGGCTCAGCGACGGTGCGCTGCGTACGCCGAAGCGGTGCCGCAGTGCGGAAACCGCGGCCAGATAGCCGGACATGCCGTGCACGCCCGGACCCGGCGGTGTCGAGGCCGAGCAGAGAAAGACACCGGGCAGCGGTGTGCGGTGGGGATCGAGACGTGGCACCGGACGGGCGATCGACTGGTACAGCGTCATGGCGCCGGCTCCGATGTCGCCGCCCACGTAGTTGGGGTTGTACGTCTCGTACTCGGCGGCCGGGATTCCGCGGGCGGCGACGACCGTGTCGCCGAAGCCCGGTGCGTACTTCTCGATGCGGGAGCGCAGCAGTTCGACCGGGTCGCGCGGATCGCCGTTGGGTACATGGGCGTACGCCCAGACCGGCCGCTTCCCCGCTCGTGCCCGTCCGGGGTCGGTGGCGGCGGGATCGACGAGCAGGACGAACGGCTCGTCGGTGGCTTCTCCGCGTACGGTCAGGCCCTCCTGGCGGGCGATCGTGGCGCGGGTGCCGCCGAGGTGGACCGTTCCCGCTCGGCCGACCTCGGGATGCGTCCAGGGAATGGGCTCCGAGACCAGGAAGTCGGCTTTGGCGGCGCCGGGACCGTAGTGGAAACGCCTCAACTGCCGGGCGTAGCCGGACGGAAGCCGCTCCCCCGCCAGTTCCAGCAGCTGGGTGGGTGTGGTGTCGAGCAGGACGGCGCGTGCACCGTCGAGCTGCCGCAGATCGGTGATGCGCGTAGAAGTGTGGAACGTGCCGCCGTGCGCGCGGATGTCGTCGGCCATGACCTCGGCGATCCGCTCGCTGCCGCCGCGCGGCAGCGGCCATCCCGTGCCGTGCGCGAGATGGCCCAGCAGCATGGCCACCGAGGCGGACGCGACGCTGGGCAGCTTGCCGACTCCGTGTGCGGCGACACCGGTCAGCAGCGCCGGGGCCAACTCCTCGCTGAATCCGCCGAGCAGACGCCCCAGAAACGACCCCGGCCGTGCCCCGAGCCGCGCGCCGAGCCTGGTGCCGTGCGCGGGCAGCCGGCTCGCCAGCAGCAGTGGCGCGACGGGGTCGCGCGGCAGGGACCGCTGGCCGCTCATGAAGAACTCCACCAGGCCCGTGCTGTGTTCGAGCAGCGGAGTCATCAGACGCCGCCAGGGTTCGCCGTCCTTGCCGAGCGCCTCGCACGTGGCGTCCAGGTCCCGGTAGGCGAGGCCGGCGCGTCCGTCGTCCACCGGATGTGCGTAGCCGACGGGCGGGTTGAGCAGTTCGACGCCTCGTTCCGCGAGCTGGAACTCGCGGAAGAACGGTGATGCCGCGGCCATCGGGTGCACCGCGGAACACACGTCGTGCCTGATCTCGCTGTCGAAGTACGCCTCGCCGCGCAGGCCGCCGCCGATGGTCTCCGCGGCCTCGTACAGCTCCACGCGGAGGCCCGCGCGTGCCAGTGTCACTCCGGCCGCGAGGCCGTTCGGGCCGGTGCCGACGATGGCGACCCCGTCCCCGTCCCCGTCCCCGTCCCTGTCCCTGTCCCCGTCTACGTCCCCGTCTCCCCGGGCCTTGCGGCCCGGGTGGTGCCCCCAGGCGCTGTCCGCGCCGTCCTTCACCCTGCTTCTCCCACGGAGGCCGCCTGCGGCGCGGCGGAGTTCGCCGTCACCGTGTTGGCGGCCTGCAGCTGGGAGTTGGCCAGCCGGTGGTACAGAGCGTCCCGCTTCATCAGTTCCTCGTGCTTGCCGGAGGCCTGCACCCGCCCGTCGCTCATCACCACGATCTTCTCCGCGTCGATCACGGTGGAGATGCGGTGCGCGATCGCGATCACGGCGCAGCGGCTGGAGACGTTCCGCAGCGTCTCACGGAACTCCCGCTCGGAGTCGGAGTCGAGGGCCGAGGTGGCCTCGTCCAGGAGCAGGACGGCCGGCTTCTGCAGCAACGCACGGGCGATGCACAGGCGCTGCCGCTGGCCACCGGAGAGCCCGCTTCCCTGGTCGCCCAGTTCGGTCTCCAGGCCCTCGGGCAATCCTTCGACGACCTTGGTGAGACCGGCGAGTGCGATCACTTCGCGGATTTCTTCGTCGCTCGCGTCCGGCTGGGCGTAGACCACGTTGTCCCGTACGGTGCCGCGCATCGCGGCGGTGTCCTGCTGTACGTACCCGACCAGCCCGCGCAGCGTCGTCAGCGGCATCGACTCGATGTCCTTGCCGCCGATCAGGATGCTTCCGCCGTCCAGTGCGTGGAAGCGTTCGACGAGCTGGAAGAGAGTGGTCTTGCCCGCGCCGGAGGGGCCCACGATGGCGGTCATGCCGCGGGACGCGACCGTGAAGGAGACGTCGGAGAGTGTCTCCGAGGCCTTCTTGTCGTCCGCGCCGCCGTAGCGGAAGTGCACCGAGCGGAACTCCAGGGCGTCACGGTCCTCGGAAAGCGACGACGACTTGGACGAGGGCCGCGACTTGTGCCGCATCCGGTCCAGGACGCCGCCCTCCTGCGGGAGAACGGTGAGCTCGTCCACCCTGCGGATGGCGGCGCGGCCCTGCTGGAACTGGCCGATGGCCAGGAAGAAGAGCACCAGGGGCGAGACCATGTAGAAGAGATACATCACGAACGCCGTGAGGTCGGCCATCGACATCGTCCCGCGGGTCACCCGCGTCATGCCGACGCCGACGACGACCGCCAGCGCGGCCTGCGTCCCCACGTTCATGGCGGGCATGAACAGCGAGTTGAGCCCGTTGACCCGCACTCCGGAGTTGCGTGCCTTCCAGGCGAGCAGGCCTATCCGGTGCGTCTCGCGGTCCTCCGCGCGGGAGGCCTTCACGGTCGGCAGGGCGGACAGCGCGCGTTGCACGTCCGAGCCGTACTGGCTGGTGTCCTCGCGGTTGACCATCGCGGCGCGGCGCACGCTGCGCGCCAGCATCAGGGAGATGGCGCTCGCGAGGCCGAGGCAGGCCAGGGTGATCAGCATCATCCAGACGTCGATGACGAACATGACGATGACGCCGCCGACCACCGTGAAGCCGTTGATGACCAGTTGGGCGAGGCTCTGTGAGAGTGCGATCTTCGCCAGCGAGGTGTCGGCCACCGTACGTGTGAGGACGTCGCCCTGCTGCTGCTTGCTGTACGCGGACAGATCCACGCGCAGCAGCCGCCGGGTCAGCAGCATCCGCGCGTCGTACACGATGTTCTCGCCGGCCCGCCCGATCAGGTACGACTGAAGGGCCGAGAACCCTCCGTCCACGCAGAACAGTGCGACGAGCAGCATGATCGCCGCGGTCAGCGGCTGGTTCTGGCCCGCCTGCTTGATCAGTTCACCGATCGCAAACGGCTGCGCCAGCTGTGCGGTCACACCGACCAGGCCGACGATGATGCCGCAAACCAGGAGCGCCCTGTGGCGCCGTGCGAGATACCACACGGCGGCCGGTGCGGGTCCGCCACCGCGCCTGCGCGCGTGTGCCGGTCCGATCCGCTCGTCCTGACCCTCCACGTGGACGGTTCTGGAGCTCGCCTTCGCCTCCAGGGTGCTCATGGCGCGTTCACCTCATTTGCGCGTGTAGGTGCTGACGAACATGGGGGAGTCCTCGGCCCAGGGGGTCTCCTTCCAGTCCGCCCAGCGCTCGGCCGGCTGCAGACCGGCGGCCCGGGCGTACTCGTCCACCTCCTCCGGGGTGGTCAGCCTGGCCAGTTCGGAGCCTACGGAGGACTTGCCGTCCTCGAACCAGATGTGCGACGCATGCCAAAGACTCCGGTCCTCGAAGACGGTGGAGTAGGTCAGCAGTCCGGTGTTCGGCTCCGGGTAGGGGATGAAGTACGAGGCGCGCTGCCGGCCCTCGTGCAGGACCCGCAGTCCGCCCGGGTTCGACGTCTCGATCACGAGAGTGCCGCCGGGTGCGAGCCGGTCGGCGGCGTGCTGGATCGTGGCCCGCTGTTCGTCGGCGTCCAGGATCATGGAGAACGTCGCGAGGAC
>DATMEI010000820.1:0-6952 GCA_035556995.1 Streptomyces sp. | reverse complement strand
CGACCTCGGGCGCGAACGACGCCAGCACCGCGGGCCGGTCGGTACGCGGATACAGCTGGGCGGGCAGCCCGCTCAGCGGCGCTCCGAAGAGGACCTCGGCGCGTTCCCGCAGCGCCGGCGAGCCGCCGTCACGCCCGTCGTACGCGCGCATCGCGGCCTCCAGACCGGCCTGACCGATCCAGGCGCCGCCCCCGCAGTCGCCCAGGAGATGTCCCCAGCCGTCGGCGCGGCGCCACGTCCGCAGGTCCGTGCCCATGGCGATGAGGCCCGTGCCGCCGGCGACGACGGCTCCCGGCAGCTCGCCGAGCGCACCCGCGTAGGCGGTCACGGCGTCGGCGGCCAGCGCGATGTGCCGGGCGCCGAACTCCCGTGCCAGGGCGGCGGGCAGTTCGGCACGCAGTTGCCCGCCGAGCGTGGCCATCCCCGCCGCGCCGACGCACACGGCACTCAGGCCCGCTCCTTCTGCCGCCTCCGAGCCGGCGAGCAGGTCACGTGCCGCGGGCACCAGTTGGGCCAGCATGTGCGCCGCGTCGATGCCTTCGGCGCCGGTACGGACAGGCTCCCGCGAGGTCACCGTGCCCACAGCCTGCGGCGGTGCTTCCTGCCGGGTCACCGCGAGGGTGATCCGCAGCCCTGAGCCGCCGGAGTCGGCGCCCAGCACCCACGCCGGCTCTCCTGCGCCCTCTCCTGCACCGTCCTGCGGCGCGAGACCCGCCCGTGCGGCCGCCGCCGCGTCCCGCTCTGTCACGGGAGCGCCCAGTCCACCGGCGCGGCTCCCTGCTGGGCGAGCAGGTCGTTGACGCGGCTGAAGGGACGCGAGCCGAAGAATCCACGGTCGGCCGACATGGGGGAGGGATGGGAGGACTCGACGGTGGGCCGATCGCCCAGCAGCGGGCGGAGGTTGCGGGCGTCACGCCCCCACAGCACCGAGACCAGAGGCCGCTCGCGTTCTACGAGAGCACGGATGGCCTGCTCGGTGACCTCTTCCCAGCCCTTGCCCCGGTGTGCGGCGGGCCGGCGCGGTGCTGTGGTGAGCGCCCTGTTGAGCAGCAGGACGCCCTGCCGGGTCCACAGCGTCAGATCGCCGTTGGAAGGGCGGGCCGTGCCGAGGTCGCTGTGGAGCTCCCGGAAGATGTTCTCCAGGCTGCCGGGAAGAGGCCGCACGTCAGGCGCGACCGAGAACGACAGCCCCACGGCATGGCCGGGGGTGGGATACGGGTCCTGTCCGACGATGAGGACACGCACCTCGTCGAAGGGCTGCTGAAAAGCACGCAGGACGTTCGCACCCGAGGGCAGGTAGGTTCTGCCCGCCGCGACCTCCGCGCGCAGGAACTCGCCCATGGAGGCGACCTTTTCAGCAACCGGCTCCAGCGCCTTGGCCCAGCCCGGTTCGACGATCTCGTTCAACGGTCGTGCAGCCACGGGCGGTTACTCTACTGGCTCCGTGACGCCGCTCCCGCCGTCCCGCTGACATCAGCCGATCACCGTCGCCTCACGCACAGCACATCCGGCAGGTGGCCGGCCAACTGCTGCCAGCGCTCCCCCTCATCCGCGCTGGCGAAGACCTCGCCGTTGCGGTTGCCGAAGTAGATGCCGGCGGGGTCGGCGCCGTCCGTGCACATGGCGTCGCGCAGCACCGGGCCGTAGTGAGCCGTCTCCGGCAGGCCCGCCCCGAGCTCCTGCCAGGTCGCTCCGGCATCCTCCGTACGGTGCACACGGCACCGGCGCTGCGCCGGGACCCTGTCGGAGTCGGCGTTGAGCGGGAAGACGTACGCGACGCCGCTGCGACGGGGATGGCTGACCACGGGAAAGCCGAAGTCCGAGGGCAGGCTCCCGCCGATGGCAGTCCAGCTCGTCCCGGCGTCGTCGCTGCGGTAGACGCCCCAGTGGTTCTGCAGGTAGAGCCGGTCGGGGTCGACCGCGTCGCGCGCGACCTTGTGCACGCACTGCCCGTAATCGGGGAAGCGCTGGTTCTCCGGCAGGAACACCGCCTCCACGCCGCGGTTGCACGGCTCCCAGCTCTTGCCGCCGTCGGCGGTGCGGTACGCGCCCCCGGTGGAGACCGCGACGGTGACCCTGCGGGCGTCCCGCGGGTCGACCAGGATGGTGTGCAGCCCGAGCCCGCCGCCTCCCGGCACCCAGTCCTTCCGCGTGGGGTGCTCCCACAGCCCCCGCACCAGCTCGAAGCTTGCCCCGCCGTCCTCCGAGCGGAAGAGCGCGCCGGGTTCGGTGCCTGCGTAGACCACGTCCGGCTCGTCGGCACCGCCGGGCTGGAGCTGCCAGACGCGCTCCAGCGAACTCCCGGTGTCCTGCGGGAACTTCACCGCCGGCTCCGGTGGCTCCGTCCACGTCGAGCCCAGGTCGTCGGAGTGGAAGACCGACGGCCCCCAGTGCGCGCTGTCGCCGCCGACGAGGACCCTGGGGCCGGAAGCCCGCCGGGTGTCGAAGGCGACGGAATAGACCGCCTGAGCGTTGAAGTGCGGACCTTCGAACTCCCAGTCCGCCGCCTGTCGCCTGTCCAACGCCCTCCGGGCGAGGAACAGCCCTTTCCTTGTACCTACCGCGAGCAGTACGTCTGTCATGCCGGATCCCGCCTCCGTGACGCCGTTGTCTGAAGTGGGGATCAGTCTGCACCGGGGCACTGACAATGGCGCCACTCCTGACATAAGCCGCAGACCGCGAAGCCGGGAATGCCGCGGGGACACTCACTGGTCCGGGTGGTGCGGCGCGTGGCGGTGACTCCCTCACGCCTCCCGTGCGGCCTGCGCCCCCTCGCGCGGCTCGTGCTGCTGCGCGCCGCCCGGCTGCGGAGACGGAAGCCGGAGAGATACGGGAGGCTGCTGCGCGGGCGGCTGACGTACGGCGGCGGGAGATGTCTCCGCCGGAGGGACACCGAGGTGCCACTCCAGCCCGTACCGTGCGAACAGTTCGCCACGCAGCCGGGACGCCGGCATCGGCGCCCCGGGGAGCAGCACCGCGACGACGGCACCCATCAGCAGAGCGCGCAGCAGCGGATAGTCCGTGTCGGGGTCCGCTGAGCCGTACCGCTTCACGGTCTCCCGCAACAGCAGCGCCAGGCGCTGCTGTTCGGGGCACTGGACGAAGCCCTCCTGCTGGAGGATCCCGGCCATGTGGGCCCTCATCAGCACCGGACGGTCGGCCGCGAGTCCGAGGATCGCGTCGATCGCGCGGGCGAGGGATTCGCGCCCGGCGTGTGGGCCCTGGGGCTGGGGGCTGCGCTCCAGCGCCTCGTCCAGGGTGAGGTGCATCAGCCGGTGCACGGCGGACTGGAAGAGCTGCCGTTTGCCCGGGAAGTAGTACGAGATCAGTCCGCGCGCCGAGCCCGCGCGGTCCGCGATGTCCCCCAGGGTGGTCGCCTCGAAGCCGCGCTCGCCCACCAGATCGACAGTCGCCTGCAGCAACCGTTCACGTGAGCGTCGGCGCAACTCTTCATTGACCGAAGCTCGCCGAGGGGACATCCTGTAACTCCTGTGTTGACTGGCTCCCAGCCAATATACTCAGGATGACTTCGGTCGCACGCCCCGACCAGGCTGCGCCCGGTAAGGCCGCCGGTATTGGGCGACGCGGGGGATCGCCCAATACCGGTTGCTTATGGCGCCCGATTTGTTCAGGTTTGCCCACCAGGCGGAGCAGTGGGGCATTCTCTTTGCGCCCTCAAAGCCGCCCGGCCGAAGGCAGGTTCTCGTCGGGCAGCCCGCGCGGCGCACAGACCGGACCCGGCGGGCCAGGCCGCGCACATCTCCGTTGTCAGTGGCGGATGGTGAAGTGGACCCATGGCTGAAGACGCGACTCTTGTTCTCGGTGCCACGGGCACCACCGGCCGTCGTGTTGCGGCGCGGCTGCGCGCCGGCGGACGCCACGTGCGGGCCGCCTCCCGGCATGGCGAAGTCCCCTTCGACTGGACCGACTCCAGCACGTGGGAGCCCGCGATCGGCACGGCCTCCCGCATGTGGCTCATGGCACCCGAAGGCACCCCGGTGGATCCCGGCTTCGTCGACTGCGCGGTGCAGCGGGGCGTCCGGCGGATCGTTCTGCTCTCCAGCGGAGCGATCGAGGCGATGGGTGACGAGCGATTGCTGTCAGCGGAGCGGACGGTGCGCGA
Organism: Streptomyces sp.; assembly: GCA_035556995.1. Taxonomy (GTDB): domain Bacteria; phylum Actinomycetota; class Actinomycetes; order Streptomycetales; family Streptomycetaceae; genus Streptomyces. Next base: position 2,829 of record DATMEI010000820.1, on the reverse strand, counting down.
GTCGGGAGCGGAGTGGACGATTCTCAGGCCGGACTGGTTCAACCAGAACTTCGACGAGGGCTTCTGTCTGCCCGGCGTCCTGGCCGGTGAAGTCGTACTGCCGCTGGGCGGCATGCGCCAGGTGTTCGTCGACGCGGACGACATCGCCGCCGTCGCCGCCGCAGCACTGAGCGAGGACGGTCACGGAGGGCGCACCTACGCGCTCACCGGTCCGCACGCGCTCTCCTTCGCGGAGGCGTTGGGCGTCATCAGTGAAGTGTCCGGCCGGAGCGTGCGCTTCCTGGGCGGGGCCGACGAGTTCGCCGCCGCGCAGGATGCCGCGGGGACACCCCGGGAGGTGACGGACGGCATGCTGGCGGCGTTCGCCGCACTGCGCGGCCTGGGCGACTCCGAACCCAACGACACGGTGCGGCAGGTGACGGGGCGTGCCCCAGGAAGCTTCGCCGACTTCGCCGCCGCGGCAGCCGCACGGGGGGTCTGGCGTCACTGATGACCTGGGGAACCATGCGCGACGCCCGTCCCGGACGCGTCATGCGCCGCTCCCGGCGATCTCTCTGCCTCCAACTGCCGTTTCAGCCCTCGCTGTTGCCTGTCCGAGTCATCCGTAGAATGCTGAACAAAATACGGTGAGACGGGCATCGCCCGCCGGGCTTGTTCGATCCCGTTGTACGGCGGTCCGAATCAGCAGCTCACAAGGAGAGCGCATGCCGTTAGCGGTGGTCTCGCTCATCTGGGACGCGGAGAAGTCATCCGGTTCGCAGCGCGTGACGTATGACGACGACGGGTACTACCTGGTCCGCTTTCCCTACGGGGAACAGGAGTCCTACGACCCCTGGAACATGCACGCCGCCTCCAGAGGCTCCGCTGACAGTGCCTCCTTTCCCGACCCGTCCTCCGGGCTCATTCACCCCAGCCACGACGGCTGGGGCATCGTCTCCGCGATGGTCCACTGGGAGAAGGACGGCGACCCGCACGAGTACCGCGCACGCTTCGTACGCGACCCGCTCGGAGACAGCTACGACTCGACGGCTACGACCGACGCGGCGGAGACGGGCGGCGGGCAGTACAAGTCCTATGTGTGGCAGCTCTTCGTCTACAAGGACGTACCGCTGGGGCTGAAGGTCTCCGCCCGCGGCAAGGGCGACAAGAAGATCGCCACACCGCTGATGCACGCCCAGTTCAAACTCGCCATCCACACCGACGTGATCACGCCCTAGCCCGTCCGCCCGTGCGGTCGCTCATCCGGCCAGAGTCAGCACCGGCAGCAGACCGTCCGGGCGGGCCCCGGCCGGGAGATGGCGCACCAGATGGACCGCGCAGCCGATCCCTGCTGCGCCCGCGTCGGCCTGCTCGTCGTCGCCGACCATCAGCACGTCCTCCGGCGCCAGCCCGAGTGCCGTACAGCCGGCGTGGAAGATCCGCGGGTCGGGCTTGCGCACACCGTGCTCGTAGGAGAGCACGTAGTCCCGTACGTACGGCGCGAGTCCGTGTTCGCGGAAGACCGGACGCAGATCCCAGCCGATATTGCTCACGACCGCGACCGGCACCTCGCGCTCCCGCAGAGTGCTCAGCACTTCAGCCGTGTCCGGGTACGGCTGCCAGGCTTCGGGCCTCATGTGCCGCTCGTACAGGGCGTCGTAGAGACCGGGGTGCGGCAGCGGAACCTGCCGCGCGAGCCCCGTGTAGGCGGTTCGGTGTTGCTGAGCGCTGAGGTCCCGCTCGTCGCACACGGCGCGCAGTGCTTCCGGTACGGAGCGGGGTGCGTGGCCGCCCGGCAGCGCACCGGCCGTCTCCAGCCGCTGAGCCAGCTCCTCGCTCTCCTCCGGCGGCATGCCGATTCCTGCCTCTTCGAGCGCGGCGCGCAGCCACCGTAGGGCCGGCTCCACGCGCAGCAGCGTCCCGGAGAAGTCGAAGAGCACGCCCTTCGCTGTCATGCGCCGCCTCCTTCCACGGTCTTGTCGTTCTGCCGAGTGCCCTTGCCTACCGTCGAGTTCCACAGGCCGACGGCTGCCGCGGCCAGCGCCACCCCCAGCATCGCGCCGACGAGCGTGTCGGTGAGCCAGTGCACACCGAGTGCGATCCGCGTGAGGCACACTCCCGCGACCGAGACGACGGCCAGTGCAAGCACCAGCCCCTGTACGGGAGTCGGCGCCCCGTACCGTCGCACCAGCCACACTACGAGTGTGCAGGTGACGGCTGCCGTCATCGCATGCCCCGAGGGCATCGCCGCGTACTCCGCGGCGTCGACGGGATGCTGCCACCGAGGGCGCTCGCGGTCGAGAAGCGCCTTGAGGCCCTGCTGAACGCCCGTACCGACGGCGGAAATCACCACACACCACAGGGCGAGCAGTCCCTCTCCGCGCAGCCACAGCCACAGCGCCGCCGCGGCGATCAGCAGCCGCATGGTCACGGTGTCCCACACCCAGTCGGTGAAGACTCGGTTGGTCTCCGTCCAGGCCGGATGCCCGAGAGCCCGGGCGTGCAGCCAGTCGGCCACCTCGTCGTCGACGGTCAGCAGCGGCTGCCAGCTCACCGCGACCAGGACGATGAGCGTGAGCGCGGCGCCGGTCAGGCCGAGCGCCGACCACAGCCATGGCGCCCGCGGCGGGGAGGAGTTCGAGGGCGGGGAGAGAACGCGCGGCAGTCCGTACATGGGTCGATCTTCACCTGCCGGAGGCACTCGGTGCTATCGAAGCGCGGAGAGTCCCGGTACGAAAGCCACCAGCAGCGGCACGGCAGGGACGAGCGCCGCTGCGGCGGTCATCCGCAGCCGGCGGGCTACAGGCAGCCGTGGCGGCGCGGTGAGCAAGCGGTGCACCCGGTGCGGGA
>DATMEI010000819.1:0-2453 GCA_035556995.1 Streptomyces sp. | reverse complement strand
CTTCGCCGGCTGCCACGTCCATGTCGATACCGCGGAGGACTTCCAGCTGGCCGAAGCTCTTGCGTACGCCGCGGGCCTGGAGCATCAGCGGCTGTCCCGGACCGGAGTCCGTACGGCCGGAGTCGAGGGCGGTGGATGGAGTGGCGGGCGCGGCGGGCGCGGCGGCGGTGTCCTGGGCGGGGCGGCTCATGGTGACTCCTTCGGTTCCGGTCCCTTGCGTCCGCGGCGCTTGAAGAGGGCGAAGTCCCAGAAGCTCTGGGGGGCGTTGCGGGTGGCGCCGCGGGCGTAGTGGCGTTCGATGAAGGACTGGCCGACGTACAGCACGGACGTCATCACCAGATACCAAAGGCACGCCACGATGAGGAGCGGGATGGTCTCGAAGGTGCGGTTGTAGATGGACTGCACGGTGTAGAGCAGATCCGACAGTGCGATCACGCTGACCAGGGAGGTCGCCTTGAGCATGTTGATGACCTGGCTGCCGGTCGGCGGGACGATGAACCGCATGGCCTGCGGCAGCACCACCCGCCGGAGGCTGCGTGCCCGGCTCATGCCGAGGGCGTCGGAGGCTTCGGTCTGTCCGGGGTCGACGCCGAGCAGTCCGCCGCGGACGATCTCGGCCATGTACGCGGCCTCGTTGAGGCCGAGGCCGAGGATCGCCGCGAACAGCGGGGTGATCAGGTGGTTCGTCTGGCCGCTGATGAACTCCGGCCCGAAGGGCACTCCGAGCGAGACGCGCGGCAGCAGAGCGGACAGGTTGTACCAGAACACCAGCTGGACCAGTACCGGAACGCCGCGGAAGAACCAGACGTAGGCGCCGCACACCCCGCTGAGCACCGGGTTGTGCGACATCCGGCCGACCGCGATCAGCACGCCGCCGATGATGCCGATCACCATGGCCACAACGGTCAGTTCGATGGTGGTGGCGATGCCCTTGCCGATGATCTGGGCGGTGAAGTAGCTGCCGACCGTGGCCCATTCGAAGTTGGGGTTGGTGAAGAGGAAGTGGAAGAGCTGGGCCGCGAGTACGGCCAGTACGGCGACGGCCAGCCAGCGCAGCGGGTGACGTACGGGCGCGGCGTCGGCCACGTCCACGTCCACTTCGGGGGCGGCACGGGGCAGGGCCTCGGCTTCCTCGGGGTCTTCGCGGGTGGCCGGTGGGTGCGCGGTGGCCATGTCGGGCTCACCTCCTATGGGGACGGGGCGGGACGGGACGGGAACAGGAACGGAACCGGGTGAACGCAGGCGGGACGGGCGAGCGCCCGAAACCGTCAGGCTTCGCCCCCGAGGTTGACTCCGGGCTCCTTCAGCGCGTTGTCGCTGGTCCCCCACTTCTTCATGACGGCACCGTAAGTGCCGTTGTCGATCAGTTCTTTCAGGGCTTTCACCAGCACGTCCCGCAGGGGCGAGTCCTTCGGCACCACGGCACCCTGGTAGAGGGTGTCGAAGCCGTTGGACTCCCCGGTTCCGGCGAGTTCGAGTGTGCCCTTGGCTTCCTTGACGAAATAGGTCAGCGGCGCCTGCGAGGAGAAGAAGGCGTCGGCACGTCCCGAGCGCACCGCGAGTACGGAGCCCGGCTGGTCCTTGTACGACTGGACGCGTACGGCCTTCTTGCCGTCCTTGGTGCACCGGCGGGCCTGCTCCTTGATGACGCCCTCGGCCGAGCCGCCTGCCATGACCGCGATGCGCACACCGCAGGTGTCGGCAAGCGACTCGATCTTCTCGGGGTTGCCCTTCTTCACGGCGAAGACCACGTACTCGCGCACCCAGTCGACGAAGTCGTTGGACTTCTGGCGGTCCTTGAAGTCGCCGACGGGGCCCAGGGCGAGGTCGTAGCGTCCGGCCTTGATGCCCGTCAGTGAGCTGGGCAGACCGTCGGCCGTCACGTGATCGATCTTGACGCCGAGGAGCTGGCCGAGTGCCGTGGCCATGTCGGCGGAGGCGCCGGTCAGGCTGTGACCGTCGGATCCGGCGATCTCGTACGGCGGGAAGGAGCCGTTGTTGACGGAGGTCATCTTCCCCGCCTTGCGGATCTTCTCGGGCAGCAACTTGCGCAGCTCGGGGTCCTTCTTCAGCTCGGGCAGCTTGCTCTCCTTCGCCGACGAGTCCTTCTTGCCGCCCTCGGCCTGCGGCGGGTTGCTGCCGCAGGCTCCGAGGGTGAGGCAGGCGAGGGCGGTGGCACCGGCGAGCAGCGCGCGTGCGAGGGGACGGTGAGCGGAAGCGGTGTTCATGGCAGTTCTCCCGGGGCGAGGAGTCGGGGGCTGACGGCGAAGCGGCGGTTGGCGAGCACGGGGAGCGTGCGTCGGGCGGCGAGGGTGGTTTCGGGATCGGTCTCGGCCCAGGCCAGGCCGGGGCTGTGGGAGAGCCGGGCCCGTACGGTGCCCAGCGGATCGACGATCATGCTGTTGCCGATGTTGCGGGGCCCGCACTCGCCGCTCGCTGCGACCCAGCAGGTG
>DATMEI010000818.1:0-4820 GCA_035556995.1 Streptomyces sp. | reverse complement strand
TGCTGTGGGACCCGGAGAGGAACACCTTCAAGAACATCCGCACGCCCAACGACCTCTTCTGCGCCGGGCACACCCAACTGCCCGACGGAAAGCTGCTGGTGGCGGGTGGCACACGCCGGTACGAGAAGCTCGGCGGCGACGTGAAGAAGGCCGGCGGCCTGATGATCGTCCACAACGAGAACCCGGACCGCGCCAAGACCATCAAGGCGGGCACCCGCTTCACCGGCCGCAAGAACAAGAAGACCTTCGAGGCGAAGGACAACGTCCTGGTGCCGCGGGCGAAGAAGAAGCCCGACCCCGTCACAGGGCAGGTGACGACGACCCCCAGCGTCGCCCGCGTATACGTGGAGGCGATCAAGCGCGGCAAGAGCCACCAGACCGGCACCGAGGACAACTACCGCGTGCACGGCCTCGAAGGCGCCGACCGCAGGAACATCTACGGCATCGCGCAGAAGCTCTCCTTCGACAAGAAGGACTTCCAAGGCATCAAGGACACCTACGAGTTCGACCCCGTGGCCGAGCGCTACATCAAGGTCGACCCGATGCACGAGGCACGCTGGTACCCGACGCTGACCACCCTCGAGGACGGCAAGGTCCTCTCGGTCTCCGGACTGGACGACATCGGTCAGGTCGTCCCCGGCAAGAACGAGATCTACGATCCGCAGACGAAGAAGTGGGAGTTCCTGCCGCGGAAGCGGTTCTTCCCCACCTACCCGGCGCTGCACCTCACCTCGGAGAACAAGATCTTCTACTCCGGCGCCAACGCCGGTTACGGCCCCGCCGACAAGGGCCGTACGCCCGGCCTGTGGGATCTGGAGACCAACGGCTTCCGCAAGATCCCGGGGATGAGCGACCCGGACACGCTGGAGACCGCGATGTCCGTACCGCTGCCGCCCAGCCAGAGCGGCAAGTTCATGGTGCTCGGCGGCGGCGGGGTCGGTGAGTCGAAGAAGGCGACCGCGAAGACCCGCATCGTCGACCTGCAGGAAGACAGCCCGCGCTTCCAGGACGGGCCGGACCTGTACGCCAAGGCCCGCTACCCCAGCAGCGTCATCCTTCCCGACGACACGGTGATGACCACCAACGGCTCCGGCGACTACCGCGGGCGCAGCGAGACCAACGTGCTCAAGGCCGAGGTGTACGACCCCCGGAGCAACACCAAGAAGGGCGTCGCCGACCCGCTCGTCGGCCGCAACTACCACTCGGGTGCCATGCTGCTGCCCGACGGGCGGGTGATGACCTTCGGCTCCGACTCGCTCTTCTCCGACGAGGCCAACACCAAGCCCGGCGAGTTCGAGCAGCAGATCGACCTCTACACACCGTCCTACCTCCATCAGAAGGGCGAGCGCCCGGAGTTGAAGAGCAGCGCGCAGGGAGAGAAGACGGTGCGGCTGGGCGGCTCGGCGTCCTTCAGCAGCAAGGACGCCGCGTCCATCAAGAAGATGCGGCTGATCCGGCCCAGCTCCTTCACTCACGTGACGAACGTCGAACAGTCCTCCGTGGCACTGGACTTCAAGAAGACGGCGGACGGCGTCACCGTCACCCTTCCCGAGGACCCGTCGCTCGTGCCGCCCGGCTGGTGGATGGTGAATGCCGTCGACGGCAAGGGAGTTCCCTCGAAGTCGGTCTGGCTGAAGGTGCCCCGCACGGCGACGGCGCAGGCACCGACGACGACACCACTCTCGCCGTAGGCCGCGCCGCTCCTGCCGGAGGACCCCGTCCTCTCACCCGCGCGCTCGCGTCCGCTCCCGCCGGAGGCGCCCCCGGCGGGAGCGGGCGAGGCTGTGAGCACTGATTCGTTACCGAACGTGACCGGAGCCATGCATTCCGAAGAGGCGTGTGAGGGCTGTGAACCAGAACACAGTGACGTGACCTCCGGAGGTTCACATCCTGATAAAGCGCTGCTTGGGTGCCCCCTTGAGAGAACCCCAAGCCGCGATAACGGTCGCATCAAATCTCCCGATCTCATGTCCCAGGTGATCCACGCCACTTGCGCCGGTAGCTGTCCGTGATATCAACTGGCAACCCGGCTTTTGCCCGGCCTTTGCCCGGCCTTTGTCCCTTCACACCCGGGGGGGTGCGCTGAAAGCCGGTCATAGCTCTGCGCTCAGCCCGGACGACGAATTGCGTCCGGTCCCTCAGTCCCCGCTCTATCTGCCAAAGGTGTCCCATGTCGCTCGATTCCATGACGCAAGACTTCGACAAGGCGGTGAACGACCTCTTCGATCCGGTCGCCACCTGGCTGAGCGAGCTTGTCTTCTACGCGGTGCCCGTGGGCGGCGCAGAGCTGCCGCTCATCGTGGCCTGGCTCGTCGTCGCCGGGCTGGTCTTCACCGTGTGGTTCGGCGTCGTCCAGTTCCGCAAGTTCAAGCTCGCCGTCGAGACGATCCGCGGAAAGCACGACGAGAGCGATGCGCCCGGCGAGGTCAATCACTTCCAGGCGTTCACAGCAGCGGTCTCCGGCACCGTCGGCCTCGGCAACATCGCCGGTGTCGGGGTCGCCGTCAGCATCGGCGGCGCGGGCGCCACCTTCTGGATGATCCTCTGCGGACTCCTCGGCATGGCCACCAAATTCGTCGAGGTCACTCTCGGCGTGAAGTACCGCGAGGTGCACGCCGACGGCACCGTCTCCGGCGGCCCGATGCACTACCTGCCCAAGGGTCTCGCCGAGCGCTTCGGCCGCAACGGAAAGATCTTCGGATCGGTTCTCGCGGGCCTCGCCTCCGTCATGATCCTCTTCTTCGGCCTCTTCGGCGGCAACCTCTTCCAGGTCAACCAGAGCTACGCACAGCTCAAGGGCACCACCGGCGGCGAAGACGGCATCCTCGGTTCCTCGGGCGGCGCTCTCGTCTTCGGTCTGGTGATCGCCGCACTGGTCGGCATCGTGCTCATCGGCGGGATCAAGTCCATCGCCTCGGTCACCAGCCGCCTGGTACCCGCCATGGCCATCATGTACGTCCTGGCCTGCCTGACCGTCATCCTGTGGAACGCAGGTCAGGTGCCCGCAGCGATCGTTGAGATCTTCGAGGGCGCGTTCGCCCCCGAAGGCATCGCCGGCGGTGTCATCGGTGCCCTGATCATCGGCTTCCAGCGCGCGGCGTTCTCCAACGAGGCAGGCCTCGGCTCGGCCCCGATCGCCCACTCCGCCGTGAAGACCAAGCACCCCGCAAGCGAGGGCCTCGTCGCCCTGCTCGAACCGTTCATCGACACGGTCATCATCTGCACCATGACCGCGCTGACGATCGTCATCGCGCGGCCGGAGAGCTGGACCTCCGCGAACGGCAAGGAGGTCGAGGGCGTCACCGTCACTTCCGACGCCTTCGGGACCGTACTGCCCTGGTTCCCGAACCTGCTGACCGTCGCGGTGCTGCTGTTCGCCTTCTCCACGGTGCTGACTTGGGGCTACTACGGCCTCAAGGCGTGGTCCTACCTCTTCGGGAAGAGCAAGGCCAGCGAGACGATCTTCAAGATCATCTACAGCGTGTTCGCCGTGGCGGGCTCGTTGCTGTCCCTGGAGTCCCTGATCAGCATGGCCGACGCGTTCCTGTTCATGCTGGCCGTCATCAACATCATCGGCCTCTACCTGCTTGTGCCCGTCGTCAAGCGCGAACTCGACTCCTTCGTGGCGCACGTCCGCGGTGACCGCACCGGGGCGGCGAAGGAACCGAGCGAGGACACTCAGGCCGGCACGCTCAACTGACGCGGCACCTGGGCGTCCCGCGGGCCCGCACCGCCCACGGTGCGGGCCCGCACGCGCGTCCACGAACTGTGAGCGGGCGCCGGAGCGGGCGGCCGCCGCTGCAAGAGGGTCCGAGGGCGGGTCCGCCCTTGTGGGTCTGCCAGGCAGGGCTCAGCCCTTGTTGCCGGCCAGCCCCAGCGCGTACTTGGGCCACCACTGCCCGGCCTTCGGGCCGCCCTTGCACTCGCCGTCCGACTCACCGGGCCGCTTGATCCACAGATAGCCGTCGATCAGCTTGTCGCCGGTCTTCGTCGTCGGGGACTCCCCCAGCGCGCGGCCGGACGGGTTGCACCACGCCTCCTCGTCGGCTCCGGCACCCGCGACGGGGCCGTTGCCGTTGCGGCTGGTGTCGATGACGAAGGGCTTGTTGCCGACCATCGGCGAGAACTTCTTGCCGTACGCCGTGTTCGACGCGGTCGTCTGGTAGTTGGAGACGTTGAGCGAGAAGCCGTCCGCCTTGTCGATGCCGGCGCGCTTCATCGGTTCGACGAGCCCGCCCGGATCCCGTACCCAGTCGGGGTTGCCCGCGTCCAGATAGACCTTGGTGCGCGGGAGGCTCTTGAGCTTGCCGACCGCCTCGCTGAGCAACTGATAGCGCTCCTCCTGGAACTGGGCCGGGGTGCAGCCCTCCATCAGTACGCGGGGGATGGCGTCAGGCTCCACGATCACCGTCGCCGCACGCATACCGATGCCCTTGATCACCTTGTTCAGCCAGTCCCGGTAAGCCCCGGCGTCCGGTGCACCGCCCTTGGAATACTGACCGCAGTCACGGTGCGGCAAGTTGTAGAGCACCAGCAGCGCCTCACGGTCCGCCTCCGCAGCAGCCGCGGCGACCTTCCGCGTCTGCCCCTCGGGGTCCTCCGTACCGACCCACTCGGCGACAGGCTGCTCGGCGATCTTCCGCATCTGCGCGGCCTGTTCGGCCTTTCCGCCCTTTCTGTAGGAGTCGGCCTGACGGGCGGCGTTGCTCTTCGGGTCCACCCAGTACGGCGTGACCGACTTCGGTCGCTGGCTCTGTCCGCCGCCGTCGCCGCCCGCCGCCTCACCGTCCTTCCCGGAACCGGAGTCCGAGGAGCACCCG
>DATMEI010000817.1:0-5570 GCA_035556995.1 Streptomyces sp. | reverse complement strand
CCGCCCCGGCACCCCATACGCTGCTCAGCGGCCCGCTGTCGTACGTACGAAGGAGACCCCCGTGCTCGTGCTGCTGCCGCCGTCCGAAGGGAAGGCCGCGGGAGGCAGGGGCCGCGCCCTCGATCCGGGTGCGCTGTCACTGCCGGGGCTGGCCGGGGCACGGCAGACCGTGCTGGATGAGCTTGTCGCGCTGTGCAGCGCGGACGAGGAGAAGGCCCGCGAAGTGCTGGGGCTGAGCGAGGGCCTGCGCGGCGAGGTCGCCAAGAACGCCCGGCTGCGCTCCGCGCCCGCGCGCCCCGCGGGCGAGATCTACACGGGAGTGCTCTACGACGCCCTCGGTACGGGCACGCTGAGCCCGGCGGCGAAGCGGCGCGCGGCGCAGTCCTTGCTGATCTTCTCGGGGCTGTGGGGCGCCGTGGGCATCAAGGACCGGATTCCTTCGTACCGCTGCTCGGGCGGCGTGCGGCTGCCGGGGCTCGGTGCGCTGAGCGCGTACTGGCGTGAGCCGCTGGCGGCCGTGGTCCCGCAGGCCGCCGGGTCCGGTCTGGTGCTGGATCTGCGCTCGACGGCCTATGCGCAGATGTGGAAACCGAAGGGCGAACTGGCCGAACGCACAGTCACGGTGCGGGTGTTGCAGTCCACGGTGGTGGACGGCGTCGAGAAGCGCTCCGTGGTCAGCCACTTCAACAAGGCGACGAAGGGCAGGATCGTACGCGCCTTGCTGGAGGAGGGTTCGCGTCCCGATACGCCGGAGGCGCTGACGGAGACGCTCCGCGGCATGGGTTACGTGGTGGAGGAGGCGGCCGGGGCGAAGGCCGGGAAGCCGCGCTCTGTCGATGTGGTGGTGTCCGAGCTGTAGTCGGCCAGCGGCCACCGCAACCGCAGCGCGTTGCGCTTCATGCAACGCGCGTTGCGTATGACAGTCGGCCGGAGGGAGGATGCGCGCATGCTCCCCTCTCCGTCCTCCCCGCCCCCCTCGCTGCTCGATCTTTCTCCCGTCATCCCCGTCGTCGTCCTCGACGACGCCGCTGACGCGGTCCCGCTGGCACGCGCCCTGGTGACCGGCGGGCTGCCCGTGATCGAGGTGACTCTGCGTACGGCCGCCGCGCCCGCGGCGATACGTGAGATCGCCGAGCGGGTACCCGGGGCGGTCGTGGGCGCCGGCACCGTCCTGACGCCGGAGCAGGCGGACGAGGCGGTGGAGGCCGGGGCGGGCTTCCTGGTCAGCCCCGGCTGCACGTACCGGCTGCTGGAGGCGATGCGCGGACACGGAGTGCCGGTCCTGCCGGGCGTCTCGACCACGTCCGAAGTGCTCGCGCTGCTGGAGCAGGGGGTCACGGAGATGAAGTTCTTCCCCGCGGAGGCGGCAGGCGGCACCGCATATCTCAAGTCGCTCGCCTCGCCCCTCCCCCAGGCACGCTTCTGCCCGACGGGCGGCATCGGCCAGGCCAGGGCGGCCGAATATCTCGCACTGCCCAACGTCGGCTGTGTGGGCGGCACTTGGATGCTGCCGGGCGAGGCGCTGGCTGCGAAGGACTGGCCCCGCATCCAGCGCCTCGCCGAGGGCGCCGCCGCGCTGCGCCGCTGAGGGAACGGCGGCAGCACGGCGGTCCGGCCTGCCCTGCGTCTCAGGCCCTCAGGCCCTCGGGGTCAGGGCGTTCGGTCCTGCGGTCCTGCGGTTCAGGCAGGCTCCGCCTCTGCCTCCGGCTGCGCCTGCGCCTGCGCGCTCTCCCGTTCACGCGCCCGCTTGGCGAGTACGTAGATGGACCCGAGCGCGATCACTGCCAGGAAGATGATGTAGCCCGAGACGGCCATCGACGTACCGCTGACCTCCAGCAGCAGCACCATCATGAACGGGGCGAGACCGCCGCCGACCACCGCGGCGAACTGATAGCCCAGCGAGGCACCGGTGTAGCGCATCTCGGCGGTGAACAGCTCGGCGAACAGGGCGGCTTGAGGCCCGTACATGATGCTGAGGAAGCAGCTGGTGACGAACGTGCCCAGACCCAGCAGCCACAGCGACTTGGTGTCGATGAGCAGGAACATCGGCACCGCCCACAGGAGGAGCCCGATGGCGCCCGCCGTGTAGACGGGAAGCCGTCCCATACGGTCGGAGAGGGCTGCCGCGCCGGGGATCAGCACGAGTTGGGTGAGGCTGACCAGCAGCGAGACCATCAGTACGGAGCTGCGCTCCATGTGCAGGTCACGCGTCGTGTAGTCCAGGACGCCGGTGATGATGATGTAGAACGTGGCCGTGTTGACGGCGAAGGAGCCTCCGGCAAGCAGCACGGTGCTCAAGTGGTGCTTGAGGACGGTGCGCAGAGGCGAACGTGTCGTCTCCTCGCCCTTCGCGAGGTTCTTCTTCTCGCGCTCGGCGCGCTCACGCTCGGCGAGGGCGCGCTCCGCCTCGCGGAACTCGGGAGTCTCCTCGACGCGGGTGTGTATGTACCAGGCGAGCAGCAGCACCAGGACACCGACGCCGAAGGGCACCCGCCAGCCCCACGAGCCGAAGGCGGCGTCGTCGGTCGCGGCCTCGGTGAGGAGGAAGGCCACGTTGGCGGTCACGACACCGATGGGGACGCCCATCTGTACGAGGCTGCCGTACAGCCCCCGCTTGCCCTCAGGGGCGTACTCGGTGGCCATCAGCATCGCCCCGCCCCACTGGGCGCCCACGGCGACTCCCTGCAGGACACGGAGCAGGACCAGTGCGATCGGCGCCGCGACACCTATCTGGTCGTAGGTGGGGAGAAACGCGATGGCTGTGGTGGCGAGACCCATGATGGTCAGGGCCAGTACCAGCATGGGCTTCCGGCCGCGCTTGTCGCCGAGCTGTCCGGCGATGATGCCGCCGACGGGACGCGCCAGGAAGCCGACCGCGAACGTCGCGAAGGCAGCGAGGACTTCGGCCACAGGGCTGCTGGAGGGGAAGAACTTGCCGCCCAGTACGAGCGCGGCGGCGATGCCGAAAATGAAGTAGTCGTACCACTCCACAGCCGAGGCCGCCGCCGCGGCAGCGGCCACTTTGCGCCGGCTGCTCCGCGCCGGGGGCTGTACGGGTCCGCTCGGGGGCGGGGACGCTGCGGAGTCGGATGAGGCCGTGTCCATTGCTCACACTCCGGTAGATGGGGACGCAGAAGATGAACGGGAAGCTGGGGGGCGTGAACGGGAAGCTGGGGGGCGCCGCAATTCCGGGTGAACGTACCGACCAGACGGTAGGTGGTCAACAGGGGCTGCACGGATCTCTCGCTGCGTGGTCGTCCCACAGCGGCGGGCAAGCCCCTGACAAGGCACGCAGCACATACCTGCGCGCACGAAAAGCCGGGTGCGGCAGCACGGTGACTCGCACCGTGCCGCCGCACCCGGCGACGTAAAGCTCGTACAGCTCGCTTTCAGCCCGGTCCAGCTCAGCTCAACGCAGGTGACCCGTGTCGTTCAGCAGACGCAGGGACGCGTTGCCGTCCGCGTAATAGTCGACAGACGAGAGCGACGCCGCGGAAAGCTCCATCCGGAACAGCGCCTCGGGCGGAGCGCCCAACGCGAGTCTCACAAGCATCTTCACCGGGGTGACGTGCGTGACGACCAGCACCGTCTTGCCCGCGTACCGCGCCAGCAGCTTGTCCCGCGCCACGGCCACGCGGCGGGCCACCGTCGCGAAACTCTCGCCGCCGCCGGTGGGCTGGACGTCCGTGGAGGCCAGCCACGCTTCCAGGTCGTCGGGGAAGCGTTCGCGCGTCTCGGCGAAGGTCAGGCCTTCCCAGGCGCCGAAGTCGGTCTCCCGTATGCCCTCGTCGATACGGACGTCCAGGCCCGTACGGTCCGCGACCGCAGCCGCGGTCTCCTGGCAACGGCGCAGCGGGGAGCTGACGATGGCCTGGATGGTGCCGCGCTTGGCCAGGGCGTCCGCGACGGCGAGCGCCTGGCGCCGTCCGATGGCCGAGAGTTCGGGGTCGGTGCCGCCGCTGCCCGAGAAGCGCTTGTCGGGCGTCAGCGGGGTCTCGCCGTGCCGCAGCAGCTCGAGCGTGGTGGGCGGGCCTACGTCGGGGCCCCAGCCGCTGTGCGGGGCGGCCACTTCGGCCGCGGTGTCGCTGACGTGCACGCCGGACATGGCCGAGGCGGCTGCCGCGGCAGCCGCCGCAGCTGCCTCTTCGTCCGCGTATGCGGCGTCGGCCGCGTCAAGTTCAGCTGTCGAGGAGCCCGCCGACCACTGTTCGCCCCGCTTGCCCGCGTCCATCGCCTCGTTGGCGAGCCGGTCCGCGTGCTTGTTCTTGGCGCGTGGAATCCACTCGTAACGGACGACTGCCCCGGGCGGGAAGATCTCCTTCGCCTCCGCGGCGAGCGGCTGCATGTCGGGGTGCTTGATCCTCCAGCGGCCCGACATCTGCTCGACGACGAGCTTGGAGTCCATCCGCACCAGCACCTGCGCGTCCGGGTCCAGTTCGTGTGCGGCGCGCAGCCCCGCGATCAACCCGCGGTACTCGGCCACGTTGTTGGTGGCGATCCCGATGTACTCGGCGGTCTCGCGCAGGACTTCACCGCTCTCCGCGTCCCGTACGACCGCGCCGTAGCCGGCAGGCCCGGGGTTGCCCCGGGAGCCGCCGTCAGCCTCGATGACGAACCTGCGGCCGCCACCGGTGACACGGGCCGCCATCAGAGGCCGGACTCGGGCGTACGGACAAGGATGCGGCGGCAGTTCTCGCACCGCAGGACTTCGTCCTCCGGAGCCCCGCGCACATCGTTGACCTCAGTGATGTTCAACTCCAACTGGCAGCCCTCGCAGCGTCGTTGGAAGAGGCGGGCCGCACCCACGCCGCCCTGCTGCTCGCGGATCTTCTCGTACAGCTTCAGCAGGTCCGCGGGAATCGAACCGGCGGCCTCCTGGCGCTCCTTGCGTACGGTCTCGGCCTCGGTGTCGATGCCTTCGAGGGCCACATCACGCCGGGCTGCGGCGTCCTGCGCCTTCGCCTGCACGGACTCGACGCGCTGCGCGAGCTCCGCCGCCCGCTCCTGGGCGGCCTCGTGGCGTTCCATGACCTCCAGGACGACGTCCTCCAGGTCTCCCTGCCGCCTCGCGAGCGAGGCGATCTCGCTCTGCAGGCTCTCCAGGTCCTTGGGGTTGGTGACCGCGCCCGAGTCCATCCGCTTCTGGTCGCGGGCGGCACGCTGACGTACCTGGTCGACGTCCGATTCGGCCTTGGTCTGCTCGCGTGCGGTGTCGCTCTCCTCGGTGCGGGAGGCGACGAGCAGGTCGCGCAGCTGGACGAGGTCGGCTTCCAGGGTCTGGAACTCCTCGTGCTCCGGCAGGTTCTTGCGCTTGTGCGCAAGCTGCGACAGTCGCGTGTCCAGTGCCTGGACGTCGAGCATTCGGATCTGATCGGCGGACGCGGCTTTCAGTTGGGGGCTCCCGTGGTGAGTTCGTTGAAGTCGCTGCGGTCGGAACCGGTGGGGTCGAAGACCGCAGCGGGGGAAGTGGACGACGCCGCGTGGGCGGTCCAGGGGTCGGTGACCGTGCGCGAGACGTGCGTGCGCAGGCCCCAGCCGTGCCGGTCGGAGATCTCGTCCAGCTGGGCGGC
>DATMEI010000816.1:0-7387 GCA_035556995.1 Streptomyces sp. | reverse complement strand
GTTTGCGGACGCTCCGGGTGGTGGTCAGCAGCTCGTCGGCGGTCAGGTCGGGCACGGCGGCTCCAATGTGCGAGGGCAAGGTGCAGGGTCCGGTGGTGGGTGACGGACGTCAGCCACAGCGTCGCCGGACCGTCCGCCATTCCCTCACGGCTGTACGGGTGCGCGCTCGTCGAGGAGTCCTTCAGCGCGCAGGTCGGCCCACATCTGCGCCGGGATGTGTGCCCCCAACGCCTCGATGTTGCTTCGTACTTCGGCGGCGGAGCGCATGCCGACCACGATGCCCGCGACGACGGGATGCCGCAGCGGGAAGGCCATCGCCGCCTGTGGCAGCGTCACGCCGTGAGCCTCGCAGACGTCCGCGATGCGGTGCGTACGCCGCCGCAGTTCCGGTGAGGCGGGCCCGTAGTCGTAGTGCGCGTCGTCGGCGGGCCTGGGTGTGGCGAGCAGGCCGGAGTTGAAGACTGATGCCGCGAGCACGGAGACGCCTCGCTCGGCGCATGCGGGCAGCAGGTCGTCCAGGGCCCGGTGTTGCAGCAGTGTGTAGTTGCCGGAGAGCATCACGACGTCGACGTCGGTCTCCTGTACCAGCCTGGTCAGCATGGGGGTGTGGTACATGCCTGCGCCGATGGCGCCCACCACGCCCTGTGAGCGCAGTTCGTCCAGCGCCGGACAGCCGTCGCGGAGTGCCTCCTCGAAGTGCCCCTCGGCGTCGTGGAGGAGGAGCACGTCGATGCGGTCGGCGTTCATACGGGTCAGGGAGTCCTCGACGCTGCGCATGATGCCGTCGCGGGAGAAGTCCCACACGCGCCGGTGAGTTGCCGGCACTTCGAAGTGCTCGTCCGTACGGCCCTGAGCGTCCTGCTCGTCCTGCGGGACGAGGAGTGTGCCCGCCTTGGTCGAGAGCGTGAACTCCTCGCGTGGCCTGTGCTGGAGGAAGCCGCCGGTCCGGTGCTCGGACTGTCCGATGCCGTAGTGCGGGGCGGTGTCGAAGTATCGGATTCCGCTGTCCCAGGCTGCCGCCAGCGCCTGAGAGGCGGTCTCCTCGTCCAGCGGGGCGAAGAGCCCGCCGAGCGGACCGCCTCCGAAGCCCAACTCCGTGACCTGCACTGCTGTCTGCCCGAGCCGGTTCGTCCTCATCCGTCGATCCTCCCCGCGCGGTGCACCCGCCACAACTGCTTTGCCGTCGGCCTCTTGTCGCTGTGGACTGTACGTGATTCAGTGGCTCATCCACTGAGTCACTGAGAAGGATGGGCCGCCGTGGAGACTCTGCCCCGCGAGACGATCGTCGACGTACTCGAGAACAAGCTGCGGGAGGAGATCCTCGCCGGGGCTCATCCGGCCGGCAGTTATCTGCCACCCGAACGTGAACTGGCCGACGGCTACGGCGTCACCCGCACCACCCTCAAGCACGCCTTCGGGCGCCTGGCGCAGTCCGGTCTGCTGGAGACACGTCACGGAGTCGGCACCCGCGTACGCGACTTCGTGCGGCTCGGCGGCGCGGACCTGCTGCCGATGCTGGTGCGGCACAGCCCCGACTGGCTCGGTGAGATCTTCGAAGTGCGGCGCAGCATCGGTGCGTTGATCGCGGAGCGGGCCGCGCAGAAGGCCACACAGAAGCAGCGGGACGAGCTGCGTACGCTGCTGACCACCGTCGGCGCCGCAGAGGGCGGGAGCGACGTGCAGCTCGCGGACATCGAGGTGCACCGCGCCCTCGCCCGCGCGACCGGGAACCGCGTCTACACCCTGCTGACCAACACGCTCTTCAACGCCTATCTGCCGATGCGTTCCCATCTCGTCGGCCCGTTCCTGGACGCAGGTGACGCCCACGACCGGCTGGAGCCGGTGGTCACCGCCGTAGGGGCGGGCGACAGCAAGGCTGCTCGGGAAGCCGCCGACGCGTATCTGGCCGCCACCGAGCGGATCATGCTCGACGGTCTCGGGATCGCCTGATGGGCGCCCGGGGCACGGCGTTCTCGGAGGTCATGACGGGCTCCGTCCGCCTGGACGGGGAGAGCGAGGCACGGCCGGTCCGGCTGGATCTGGCGGTCCGTGCAGATGAGGTGCTGCGCCCGCACCGTACGACCGGCGGTGCGCTGAGGGGGCGTGTACGGATCGCGGGATGGGCCGACGACCCGGACGCCCGGGGCGAGTTGGAGATCTCGCCGCTCGCCCGCCGCCGAATCCGCTACCGGCTCGGCTTCACCGCGAACGGCCGCCGATACGCGCTCGACGGCTGGAAGTCGATATCGCTCGGCCACCCGGTCAAGTCGATGACGGTCCTGCCGTTCGTGCTGTCCGAGAAGAGTGAGAACGGTGAGGCGGCCGAGGAGGGCCAGGAGGCGGGGAAGGGCACGCTTCGCTTCCCCCTCGCGACCCAGCTTCTCCCTTTCCTGACGAGCTTCCGCTTCCCCCGCGGCGACGACTCCGACCGTCATCTGCCTCCCCGCTGGGACGGCACCCCGGGACGTACGGAGGTCTGGTACACCACCGTCACGGACCAGGCCACCGGCACCGGTCTGTGGCTGCACCACGAACTGGTCGCGCCCTCCGACGGATCGGAGGCCTACGCACACGGCTGGGTGGCGCGCTTCCCCGCCGACGGCGAAGGCCCCGTCGAGCACGCGCGGTTCGGCCCCGCACCGTGGAAGGCGGCAGCCGACCCGGGGCAGCAGCAGCGCGGCTTCACAGCGGACGGCATCGAGGCCGGGCCCGGTCAACTGCGCGGTGAAGCAGGCCCGTTCACCTGGGACCTGGCCGAACACCCCGAAGGCGACCCGCTCTACACCTTCCCGCGCTGGTCGTGGCGGCATCCTCTGCTTCCGGCAGCGCAGATCGTTCCGGCGCCCCACGCCTCGTACAGCGGCAGCTTCTCCTACGACGGCGGCGAGCTGCGGCTGAAGGACGCACCGGGTGCGACCGCCAGGATCTACGGACACGGCAACGCACGCCGCTGGGCCTGGCTCCACGCGGGCCTCGGCGGTGGCGATGTGCTGGAGATCGTCGCCGCGGTGTCGATGCGTCCCGTGCTGCGCAGGCTGCCGCCGCTGGTGTTCCTGCGGCTGCGCAGGAACGGGCGCACCTGGCCCCGGCGGGCGGAGCGAACTGCGGTCGGATGGGCCGGACTCGGCCGTTTCCGCGCGCACATCGGCCTGCCCACGTGGACCGTCTCCGGACGGTCCGGGCTGCGCCGCATACGGGTCACGGTCACCCAGCCCGACGAGCGCACCCTCGCCCTGGACTACACCGACCCCGACGGGAGCGGCGCCGTGTGCCGCAACAGCGAGACGGCCGACGCGCGGATTCTGCTGGAGCGCTGGTGGGGCCGCTGGCGCAAGGAAGCCGAGTGGTCTCTCGACGGTACGGCCCACGCGGAGGTGGGAGACCGGTGAACGACCGGCTCGGCGGTCTGGTCGCCGCCTTCCTCGCCGACGACGGCACTGAGCCCTGGCCCGGTGCCGTCCCGCGCCGCCTGGAGAACGTACTGGGCTCGATGCCCCGGGCGGCCCGCGCCGGAGTCCGGGCCACGGCAGCGGCCGTCGACGCGTACGCGGCACTGCGTGCCGGGCGGCGGCTGCGGGGGCTCACCCCGGACGAGCGGGAAACCGTACTGGCCTCGCTCGCCGCCCGGCCCTCGCTGCTGCCGCTGCTCGACGCGGTGAAGGTCCCGGTGATGCTGGCCGCCGGCACGGAGCGAATGCTGCACAAGGAGCGGGGCACCGGCCTGTCCGTGGTCCCTCCGGACGACCCGCCGCTGGACTGCGTGCCGTCCGCCGAATGGCCTGACCGGTCGACGGCCGATGCGGTCGTCATCGGCTCGGGCGCGGGCGGCGCCATAGCGGCCCGTACGCTCGCCCGCGCCGGGATGCGGGTCGTCGTCCTGGAGGAGGGCAGACGGCACACCACCGCGGAATTCGGCCGCCGGGCGCCGCTCGACCGCTTCGCGGAGCTCTACCGCGACGGCGGCGGCACGGTCGCGGTGGGCAACCCGCCCGTCGTCCTGCCCGTGGGCCGGGCGGTCGGCGGCACCACCATCGTCAACTCCGGTACCTGCTACCGCACTCCGGACCATGTACTGGCCCGCTGGCGCGAGACTTTCGGGCTGCCCCTCGCCGACTCGGACTCCTTCGGCGACTGCCTCGACGAGGTCGAGCGCACCCTGCAGGTCGCCACCCAGCCCATGGACGTACTCGGCCTCAACGGACGCACCGCGCTGCTCGGCGCGGAGCGCCTGGGCTGGCAGGCGGGGCCGCTGCGCCGTAACGCACCCGGCTGCAAAGGCTCCTGCCAGTGCGTCGTCGGCTGTCCGACGGGCGCGAAACAGAGCGTCCAGCTGTCGGTGCTGCCCGATGCGTGCAGCGCGGGAGCCCGGATCGTCACGGGCGCGTACGTGCAGCGCATTCTGACGGAAAGGGACCGTCCAGGCGGTCCGCAGGCGTGCGGCGTGGCTGTACGGCGGCCGGACGGCAGCGAGTTGGAGATTCTCAGCCCGACTGTGGTCGTGGCGGCGGGCGCGCTCAACTCCCCGCCGTTGCTGCGCCGTTCAGGGCTCGGCGGCCACCCGCGTCTGGGCCGGAACCTCGCCGTGCACCCGGCGGCCAGCGTCGCCGGGCGCTTCGCGGAGCCCGTGACGGCCTGGCAGGGAGTACTGCAGAGCGTCGGTGTGGAGGAGCTGCACAGCGACGGCATCCTGATCGAGGCCACCGCCGGGCCTCCGGGCATGGGTTCGTTCGTCCTGCCCGGCGTGGGCCGTGCTCTGCGATCGGAACTGGACGGCGCGAGTTCACTCGCCACGCTCGGAGCGATGATCGCCGATCAGCCGTCGGGCAAGGTGCTGGGTGCCCGGCGGACACTGCTGCGCTACGACCTGGCCCGCCGCGACGCCAGCAGGCTGATGCGCGCTGTCGGCGCGATGGGCGAACTGCTCTTCGCCGCCGGCGCGGACGAGGTCCTCACCGGCATCCCGGCTGCCCCCAGGGCACGGTCGACGGCTGAACTCACCGAGCTGCTCAGTGGGTTGAGCGCCCGGCAGCTGCATCTGTCGGCGTTCCATCCCACGGGTACGGTCGCGCTCGGCGCCGACCCGCAGATCGCCCCAGCGGATGTGAAGGGCAGGCTGCGGGGCGTACGGGGCGTGCTGATCGCGGACGGCTCGGCGCTGCCCAGCTGCCCCGAGGTCAACCCGCAGCTGACCATCATGGCGACTGCCCTGGCCGTCGCGGGAGCCGCTGCGGAGGCGAGCTGACGGGAAGCGCCGGAGGATACGCCACCAAGGGCACCCCGTGCCGATTTACCCCGAACGTGCATGACTTCACGAGTGGTTGGCAGTATGGAGTTGTGCGCCAAGCCGTAACGAAACGGGGAGAAGCATGAAGAAGAAGAGACTGGCGGTGCGTCTGGCCGCCCCCTGCGCAATCGCTTTCGCCGCCATAGCGATCCCTTCGCTGAGCGGAACAGCGCAGGCGGGGGCGATCTGCGCCGTGGTGCACGACGGCACTCCGCGCTACGCGGAGGACAACGTGAACAGCAGGGTCCTCGGCACGATGAAGGCAGGCCAGGAGGTGGCCGCCACCGGGCCGTTCGACATGTGGCGGATCTCGCGTAACGCCGACGGTGACGCCCTGGGCTACGTGCGCCAGGCGGACCTCAGCTGCAGCGGCTGACCAGCGGCCAGGGACGTGACGGGGTGAGGCGGGGGCGGTGCGGGGACATGGCTCCTTCCCCTCCACCGGCATCGAAGACAGTGGAGAACAGCGGGGTGAACTCGGGCGGTGTGACGGTCAGTTGCCGGTCAGTCGTCGGGTGTCCGCAGCATCACCCGGGGCAGGAAGCGGTCCCGGTAGGCCGCCCGGTGTGCGGTGGCCGCGGGCCCGCCCACGTGCAGGGCCGTGCTCGGGGGCCGTATCCCTCGGGGGTCCAGGCCGAGGGCGGCTCCGCCCCATGCCGCCGCTCCCAGGCAGGGCGCTTCCGGTTCGGTGCAGACCTCCGTCGTCCACGGGGTGACGGCGGCCTTCAGCGCCGTCCAGGTGCGCTGACGCGTGGAACCGCCGAGCAGGGTGACCGTCTCCGGGGTCGCACCGGCCAACTCGGCCTGTACGTCGGCCATCCAGCGTGCCTGGTACGCGGCGCCCTCCAGCAGAGCGAGCGCGAGGTCGGCCGGGCCGTGCCGGGAGGCCATGCCGTGCACGGTGAGCCGGGCGGCGGGGTCGGGCCGCGGGGCGCCGCGTCCGTGGAGGTAGGGCTCGACGGTGATGCCGGTGGGCAGCCCGGGAAGCCGGTCCTTCCCTTCGCCGCCGCGGTCGACGAGACGCGCGAAGTCGCGGTAGCGCGCACTCACTTCCCGCTGTGACGGGTCCGCCGTTTCCTCGTAATTCTCCTGGCCCGCCTGACCGTTGAGGTCGTTCCGGCCGTCCGGCGAGTGGAGGAACCTGTCGCAGAACCACTCCACCAGCGCTCCCGAACTCGACATGCCCGCGATGGTGACCCAGTGCTCTCCGTCCGCGTGACGTCCCCACGACATCCCCTCGGCTGCGGCCGCGGCCTGGTCCGGCGGCACGTCCGAGACGGTCAGTACGGCCTCGGCGGTGCCCATCGAGTCGGCTGCCCGGCCCGTACCGCGTGCGCCGGCGACCCAAGCGCCGACGAGGTGGTCGTGTCCGGCGACGACGACCTGCGCGCCCGCCCGCAGGCCGAGGCTTCGGGCGACCGCTCTGGTGACGGCGCCGACCGGGCGGCCGGGTGCGTGGACGTGAGGCATGTGGGCCGGGGTCAGTCCGGCCTCCGCGAGCAGTTCGGCGTTCCAGCGGCCCTGGCCCGTCCCCGGACCGTGTTCCCAGGCCATCGTGCGCTGCGCGAAGGTGGTGTCGGTGCCGACGCGTCCCGTCAGCGCTCTGGCCACCAGATCCGCTGCGCCCGCCCACTGACGCATCCGGCTCAGCCGCTCCGGGTGGTGTTCGCGCAGCCAGCACCAGCGGGCCAGGGGGGCCTTGGCGCTGGGCAACACGCCTGTGCGGGCGTGCAGTTCCTTCGCGCCGTACGTACGCCCCAGTCGCTCCGCGTGTGCGGCCGGCGCCGGGTCGGACCAGGCGAGGACCGGGCCGAGGGGCGCTCCGTGCCGGTCGAGCGGCACTCCCGTCTCCGCCATGCCGGTCAGGCCGACCGCGTCGGGGGCGCGCCCGGCTGTCCGTACGCAGTCGGTGAGCGCGCCGAGTGCCGCGCCGGTCAGCTCTTCGGCATCGTGCGTGACTCCGTCTGCGTTGCGGGGCGTCGGACGCTGGGCGCGGGCCACCACTGTGCCGGTGGGTGTGCACAGCAGTGCCTTGCAGTGGGTGCTGCCTATGTCGATCCCCGCGAGCAGCGGTTGCCGTGCTTCCCCCTTGCTGGTGCTGCT
>DATMEI010000815.1:0-2036 GCA_035556995.1 Streptomyces sp. | reverse complement strand
GGAAGCGGGCGGTGTGGCACCGCCCGTGGGGAAGTGCGCCCTCAGAGGGACGCAGGGGGCGGTGTGACCGCGTGCCAGTATGTGCTGTCCATGCGGGCCAGCCTAGCGGGAGCGCCGGGCCGCCGGGCATCCCGGTCGTGGCAGCCGCTCACACAGCACAGCGCCACCGCCCGCGTACCGGACGGTGGCGCTTCGCTGTGGCTGTCGGCGATGACGGCGCGGGCGATCAGCGGTTGACGGTGTGCCGCGAACAGGTCAGCTCCGCCCACACGGCGTGGCCCCTCGTGGGACCGGCGCCGAGGCTGCCGCGACGGATGCCCCAGTCGTCGGCGAGGACACTGACGAGAAGCAGGCCGCGCCCGCTCTCGCCGTCGTTGTCCACGGAACCGTTCGCG
Organism: Streptomyces sp.; assembly: GCA_035556995.1. Classification (GTDB taxonomy): domain Bacteria; phylum Actinomycetota; class Actinomycetes; order Streptomycetales; family Streptomycetaceae; genus Streptomyces. The sequence goes on along the minus strand of DATMEI010000815.1, from coordinate 1,641 downwards.
CGAGGCTCCATGGGATGAGGCCCTCCGCCCTGGTCGGTCACCTCCATGCACAACCGCAGCCCTACGAGCCACAGTTCGCAACTGACCTTCTCGCTGGCGGTATGACGCACGGCGTTCGTGAACAGCTCGGAGACCAGCAACTGCGCGTCGTCGCATGCCTCTTCATCGACCTGCCATTCGTGCAGCCGGTCCAGAACTCGTCTTCGCGCCCGCCCGACGGAGGTGTCGAGGGCGGGCAGACGGAACGCGTCCCGGAGCGGGCGTACCGACACAGCGGAGGGCCGATCTTCTAAGGAGAGGGCGTCATGGGGGGAAGCCACCGCTCCACTATGGGGTTGCTCAGTGACACCTGGCAAGGATCAGTATGCAAATTACAGAATCGTTCTGGCCAGGCTGTCGCCGTACGCAACGTCCATGCCAAACTGCTTGTCCATGACAGCAGTTGGAGGCGAGGGATAGTGGTGGACTCTCGTGCGGGCGGTGGTGCACCCACCGTTCTGCGGGTGGTTCTCGGCAGGCGTCTGCAGCATCTGCGGGAGAATTGCGGGCTGTCGTACGAAGAGGCGGGCCGCGCGCTCGACGTCACTCATGCCACGGTCCGGCGGATGGAGAAGGCCGAGGTCGGCCTGAAAGTCCTGTACGTCGAGAAGCTGTTGCAGACCTACGGGGTCACCGACCCGTCGGAGATCGACGCGTTCCTCTCCCTGGCACGGCAGGCGAACCAGCCCGGCTGGTGGCATCGCTACCGCGATGTCCTGCCGGAGTGGTTCAGTGCCTTCGTCTCTCTGGAGAGCGAGTCGCGCGTCATCCGGGCGTACGAACCGCACTACGTGCCGGGCCTGTTGCAGACCGAGGGGTACGCACGGGCAGTGCTGCGGGCAGGAATGCCCCAGGCACCCGAGGAGGAGATCCGGCGTCAGGTCTCGCTCCGCCTGGAGCGGCAGGCCGTACTGGAGCGGGACGAACCGCCCATGCTGTGGGTGGTGATGGACGAGACCGTGCTGCGGCGGTCCCTCGGCGGTCCCGAGGTGATGCGCGAGCAGATCGACCGGCTCATCGAGGCCGCACGGCATCCCCAAGTCCGGCTGCAGGTCATGCCGTTCAGCGTCGGACCGCACCCGGCGATGTACGGGCCCTTCCACCTCTTCCGGTTCCCGATTGATGAACTGCCGGATGTCGCCTGCACGGAGAGCCTGGTCGGAGCTGTGTACTTCGACCAGCGCGACGACGTGACGACCTTCCTGGAGGCACTGGACCGGATGTGTGCCCAGGCCGCGCCGGTATCGCGGACGGAGGCGATCCTCAGTGCAATGCGCAAGGAGATCTGAACCATGGGTCGTATCTACAACGGCATGCCCGCCAAGCACCTCGGCACCGAGGGCTGGCACAAGCCCTGGAGCGGAGGCAACGGCGGCAGCTGTGTGGAGGCTCTGAAGCTGGCGGACGGGCGGGTCGCCCTGCGTCAGTCCGCGGACCCGGACGGGCCCGCGCTCATATACACCCCCCACGAAATCAGGAAGTTCATCCAGGGCGCGAAGGCCGGCGACGCCGACTTTCTGCTCGCGTGACCGGCAACAACCAGAGGGAGAACGACGTGTCGGATACGGGCTTCAGCCCTGAGCAGATCGACACCTCCATTCC
>DATMEI010000814.1:0-3395 GCA_035556995.1 Streptomyces sp. | reverse complement strand
GGGCCTGCCAGCAGGCGGGGTTCGAGCCCGGACTCGACTACACCAGCGACGACTACACAGTGATCATGTCGCTGGTGCAGGCAGGCCTCGGCGTCTCCCTGATCCCCCGGCTTGTCGCCGAACCGCTCTCCACGGATGTGCGGTTGTGCGAGGTGGCCGGGCTGCACCTGACCCGTACGGTTTCCGTCGCAGTGAGAGCAGGCTCTGCACGCGACCCGGGCGTGGCCGCTGTGACGGCGGCGCTGAAGGACGCCGCCGAGATCTGACGGCTCCCTTACGCCTGCTCCGCGCAGCCGGAATGAGACGGGTCAGCGGCCTACCGTGAGGGCGTGAGCACCTCCACCCGCGCCACCGGCGATCACACCGGCGGCCCCGACGACGGCACCGAACACACAGAACACACCGGTCGAACGGACCGTTCGCACCGTCGCGGCGCTGTTCTCGACCTGTGCGCCGTCATGGCGGCGGCACTGCTGTTCACCGCCGCCGCCGTGGTGGGCCGCTCCTACGTGGACAGCAAGGAGACCCTGCGGCTGCGCTGGCCCCCGATGTCCGGCTACTGGCTGCCGCACTGGGGCCCGGGCACCTTCGCGTCGCTGGCTCTCGCCGTGCTCGTGATCTCGTACGGGCCCTCCCTCGCCCGTGCCCTGCCCTGGCGCGGTCTGGTGCCGGCCGTATGGTCCGGTGCGATGGCGTGGAGCTGGTCGCTGGCGCTGATCGACGGCTGGCACCGGGGAGTCGCCAGGCGCCTGACGTCCGAGTACGAGTATCTGCAGTCGGTCGGAGACGTCCACGACGTAGGTGCGACGCTGCGCGAGTTCACCAGCCGCATCCTCATGGACGCCCCCGACAACTGGCCGCCGCACGTTGCCGGGCACCCGCCCGCGGCACTGCTGACTTTCGTCGGGCTCGACCGGATCGGTCTGAGCGGTGGCGGCTGGGCGGCGGCATGCGTCATCACTGTGGGCTCCTCGGCCGCTGCGGCGGTGCTGGTGACCGTACGGGCGCTGGTGACGGAGGAGGCAGCCCGCAAGTGTGCTCCCTTCGTCGTGCTCGCTCCGGCCGCGGTGTGGATGGGGGTTTCGGCGGACGGCTACTTCACCGCGGTCGGCGCATGGGCGCTCGCTCTGCTCGCGCTGTCGGCGACGCGGAGCGTACGGGCGCCGCGGGCGGCGGCACTGTGCTCGGGGCTGCTGTTCGGGCTGACGTGCTATCTCTCGTACGGGCTGGTGCTGCTCGGTCTCGTCGCGCTGGGTGTGCTGATCGCGGCGCGTACCGTGCGGCCCGTCCCCCTCGTACTGCTGGGCATGGCGCCCTGGTTCGTTGTGTTCACGGCAGCGGGGTTCTGGTGGTTCGAGGGCTACTTCACTCTCGTCGAGCGCTACTACCAGGGCGCGGCACGAGTCCGTCCGTACAGCTATTTCGTGTGGGCCAACGTGGCCGCACAGATCGCGGTCGTCGGCCCCGCCCTCGCAGCCGCGCTGCGCCGGGCAGCCGTCACGCGGGCCGGTGCGGATCCCGTCCAACGGCTCGGTGCGCTGAGAGTGCTCGTCGCGGCCGGCCTGTGCTGCGTACTGGCCGCCGACCTGTCAGGGATGAGCAAGGGGGAAACGGAACGCATCTGGCTGCCCTTCACGCTGTGGCTGCTGCCTGCGACCGCGCTCTTGCCCGTACGGTCTGTGCGCTGGTGGCTGTCGGCGCAGGCTGTGCTCGCACTGACCGTCAACCATCTGCTGATCACCGGCTGGTGAGACCTGTCAGCCCAGCTGGGCACGGGCCGGTGCGGGTGCGGCGACCGTGGCGGGTGCGGTCACGGAGACGGGTCGGCTTCTGCTGGAACGTACTGTGCGCACCGTGACGGCGGGACGCAGGCAGAGGAAAGGCCGTTCGTAGCACTGCCACTCCTCGACGACGCTCCAGCCGACGCTTCCGGCCTGCTCACGCAAGGCCTCGCGGCCCAGTCGCGCCCATGGAAAGGCGGGTCCGTGCCCGCCGGTGCCGTCGTCCAGGCGGACCTCTATCTGCTCCTCCACCTCCGCGGTTGCCGCCTCGACGAACAACAGGCCGTCCGGCGCGAGGAGTTCACGTACCCGGCTCAGCAGTCCCTGCGGGTCGCCGCCGATGCCGATGTTGCCGTCCAGCAGGAGCGCGGTCTGCCAGCGTCCTTCACCCGGAAGAGACTCGAAAACCGAGCGCTGCAGAGCCGCTCCGCCTGCCCGGCGCGTACGGGAGATGGCAGCCGGAGAGGTGTCCACGCCGAGGACGGGCAGGCCCAGCCCGGACAGTGCGGTCACGAGCCGTCCGGGGCCGCAGCCGATGTCGAGCACCGAACCTTCGCAGCGGCTCAGAACGCTCATGTCCGCGGAGTCGGCGCGCGCACACCAGCGCTCCACCTCCAGCGGCAGCAGCCAGCCGTCGGGACGGCGCAGAAAGAGCGGCCCGCGGCCGGCGCGCAGAGCGTCGGCGTACGGGTCCTTGTCGGCACACCAGGGAAGCGCCGGTGCGCTCACGGTGTCACCGCCCGGGCGAGGCCGGCGTGTGCTGCGGCGAAGCTTCCGGAGGAGAGCGCGGCGACCTGCGCCGCGTCGGCGGCAGTGTCCACATCACGCAGCACAGGCAGGTTCCGTACGGACAGGCCCGCGTCCACGAGCCGTTGCCGCTGCACCTCGCCCGTACGGCCGGTCGACATCGGCACTCCGCGCACCAGCCCGGGGTCGGGGCGGGCCATGCCGAGCGCCCAGAAGCCGCCGTCCTCAGCCGGCCCGAACCACGCGTCGCAGCCCTCCCATGCGCGGGCGCCGGTGGCGGGGGCGAGGAGTCCGGCAGTGATCTGCGGGGTGTCCATGCCGATGAGCAGGGCAGGCCCGTCGCACAGAGCGAAGGCCGACGCGATCCGCTCGTCCAGTCCTCCTGCGCACTGCGGCACCACCTCGAACCCGTCGGGCAGCCATGGCCCCGGACGTCCGGCCAGGACGAGCACCCGCCTGCGAACAGGCATGCGGGCAACGGTCCGCAGAGTGTCGACGAGTGCTGCCTCTGCGAGCCGCGCCGCCTCCTCGGGCCGGTAAGGAGGTGTCAGGCGGGTCTTGACGCGGCCGGGTACGGGCTCCTTGGCGATGACGAGCACGGTCGTCGGGGACGGTCCGTACACCATGCCGGGCATCAACGGCGCGCCCGGCAGCGGCACTTGTGAAGCGGACGTCTCCGAGGGTCGGCCGGAGGAGCCGGTCATCGCAGCACCGCCTGCATGTCGCGCACGGCGTGCCAGGTGCCGAGCCAGGTGCCGGTCACCTTCGACTTCCCCGAACGCGGCCGGTACTCGACCTCGGTCTCGGTGATCCGCCAGCCCTCGTCAGCTGCCCGCACCACCATCTGCAGGGGGTAGCCACTGCGCC
>DATMEI010000813.1:0-3743 GCA_035556995.1 Streptomyces sp. | reverse complement strand
GCGCTTCGGGCGGATCGGACTGCCGCTGGTGTCACTGTTCACGGTCTTCGCTCCGCTGCTCGCGCCGCTGATCGACGTATTCCTCGTCTACGGGCTGGTCTTCGGGCCGGCGCTGAAGACGGCGGGCGTATGGCTGGCGGTGCTGGCCGTGCAGGGGCTGTGCGCGGCGTACGCGTTCCGGCTGGACCGCGAGCGTCTGGCGCCGCTGCTCACACTGCCGCTCCAGCAGCTGCTGTACCGGCAGTTGATGTACGTGGTGCTGATGCAGTCGTGGATCACTGCGCTGACCGGCGGACGGCTGCACTGGCAGAAGCTGCGCCGCACCGGCCAGTTGGGGGCGGCACCGCCCAACCCGGCCTCCCTGACCGGTACTTCCGGTACTTCCGCGCACCCGGCTGCGGCTGCGGCTCCGGTTGTGGCTGCCGAGGCCGGGCGGGACGCGAAAGAGACGAGCAGCGCCACATGACCACCGGCCACGCGAAGGGCCGGGTCCCCGGCCCGGCGGCCGGCCCGGCATCCCGCCACACGGTCACGCCCGCCGGCACTCCGCAGCGTCCGACCGGGCGGGACCGCTATCTGGACCTGCTGCGGGCAGTGGCCCTTGTACGCGTCGTCGTCTACCACACCTTCGGGTGGGCCTGGCTGACGTTCCTCTTCCCCTCCATGGGCGTGATGTTCGCGCTCGCCGGGTCGTTGATGGCGAGGTCGCTGGGGCGGCCCGCCCTGAGCGTCGTACGCAGCCGGGTACGGCGACTGCTGCTGCCGCTCTGGCTGTACGGGGCGGTGCTGCTGACGGCGCTGTTCGTACAGGGGTGGCGCCCGGACGGCGGCGGCTGGCTGCGGCTGGCGTGCTGGCTGTTCCCGGTCGGCAGCCCGCCGTACCCGGAGAGCATCGGCAGCGACGGCGGGCTCGTCGACACGACTTGGGCGCTGGAAGCCGCCGGTCCGCTGTGGTATCTGCGGGCGTACCTGTGGTTCGTACTGCTCTCGCCGCTTCTGCTGCGCGCCTTCCGGCGGCTGCCCTGGGCGACGCTGCTCGCGCCGCTCGCGCTCACCGCCGTCGTGGGCACCGGCCTTGTCGGCATTCCCGGCGAGACCGGCGAGGCCGTGACGGACTTCGCGGTGTACGGGTCCTGCTGGCTGCTGGGCTTCGCACACCACGACGGACTGCTGCGGAGACTTCCGGGGTACGCCGTGACCGTCGCCGCGTCGGCAGCGATGGCCGTCGGCTTGTGGTGGGCGAGCGGGCATCCGGGGGAGGACGGCTGGGACCTCAACGGCATTCCGCTCGGGCAGGCCCTGTGGTCCTTCGGGTTCTGCCTGGTGCTGCTCCGCGTCAGCCCGTCCTGGCAGCGCATGCCCCGGCCGATGCGCGCTCTGGAGCGACCGGTCACGCTCGCCAACTCCCGTGCCGTCACGCTCTATCTGTGGCACCAGCCGGCGCTGATCGCGGCGGTACCGCTGCTGGACCTGCTCTGGCGGATTCCGGTGGTCTCGGACTCGGCACGGCTGTCGGGGGCGTTGGAGAGCTCGTACGACGTGCTGATGTTCCTGGCGGTGTGGCCACTGGTGGCGCTGCTGATCGCGGCGTTCGGCTGGGCCGAGGACGTCGCTGCCCGGCGCAGTCCACGGCTGTGGCCGCGCACCAAGGCCCCGAGCGCCACCCCCGCCACCACCGCCACCACCGCCACCCCCGCGAAGAGCACCTCAGCTCTCACCGGCCCGCGCGCCCCCAGGTGAGAGCAAGGTTTCGCCGACGTCACCTCACGCCACAGCACCGAAACGCGCCGTCTCTAACTTCGGGTGGGACACCCAGCAGTGACACCCGAGAACTGTGGAGACGCCATGACTGCTCCGACCGCCTCGCCAGGCGCACGCAAAGGGGGCCGCTGGATCGAGCAATGGGAGCCGGAGGACGAGACGTTCTGGCAGGAGCGCGGATCACGCATCGCACACCGCAACCTCCTGCTGTCCGTCCTGTCCGAACACATCGGCTTCTCCGTATGGACGCTGTGGTCGGTCATGGTGCTGTTCATGGGACCGGAGTACGGCGTCGATCCGGCCGGCAAGTTCCTGCTCATCTCGATGGCGACACTGGTCGGCGCCGTGGCCCGGGTGCCCTACACCTTCGCCGTCGCCCGCTTCGGGGGCCGCAACTGGACGGTCGTCAGCGCGGCCCTGCTGCTGCTGCCGACGATCGCGGCGTGGCTGGTGATGGAACCGGGCACGTCGTACACGACGTTCCTGGTGGTCGCGCTGCTCACCGGCGTCGGCGGCGGCAACTTCGCCTCCTCCATGACCAACATCAACTCCTTCTTCCCGCTGCGCCGCAAGGGCTGGGCCCTCGGCATGAACGCCGGCGGCGGCAATGTGGGCGTCCCCGTGGTGCAGCTGGCCGGGCTCGCCGTGATCGGTACGGCCGGTGCCGGCCATCCGCGCATCCTGCTGGGCGTCTACATCCCGCTGATCGTCCTCGCCGCCGCCTGCTCGGCACGCTGGATGGACAACCTGGCGCCCGTACGCAACGACACCGGTGCCGCCAGGGAAGCCGCGCGGGACGCGCACACCTGGATCATGTCGTTCCTCTACATCGGAACCTTCGGTTCCTTCATCGGCTACAGCTTCGCCTTCGGGCTGGTGCTGCAGACGCAGTTCGCCCGCACCCCCCTGCAGGCCGCCTCCATCACCTTCCTCGGTCCGCTGCTGGGCTCCCTCATCCGGCCCGTCGGCGGACAGCTGGCCGACCGCTTCGGCGGCGCGCGGATCACCCTGTGGACCTTCGCCGCGATGGGCGCGGCGACGCTGGTCGTGGTCGCGGCCTCACTGAGCGAGTCGCTGCCGGTGTTCGTGACGGGCTTCACCGCGCTGTTCGTACTGAGCGGGGTGGGCAACGGCTCCACGTACAAGATGATTCCGGCGATCTTCCACGGCAAGGCCGCCGCCCGCGGCCTGACAGGCGAGGCAGCCGCCGCATCGGCCCGCCGCATCTCGGGGGCGTCGATGGGCCTGATCGGTGCGGTCGGTGCGCTCGGCGGGCTCGGCATCAACCTCGCCTTCCGGCAGTCGTTTGAGACGGTGGGGACAGGGACGGCGGCGTACGTCACCTTCCTGGTCTTCTACGGGATGTGCTGCGCGGTGACCTGGGCCGTGTATCTGCGGGGTGCGGCCAAGCCGTCCCCCGGGCCCGGCGGCCCGGCAGCGTCCTCGACGGCGCAGGAAGAGCAGAGGCGGGCCGCGTACGTCCAGGTGTGAAGACGCACAGCACGACCCGGCGGCGTTAACAGCCGGGAAACCCCGGGGAACCGGGCCTGTCATGCGAAGTTGACAGGCTCGGTCCTTCGTACGAGCACGGGCGGAGCGAGAAAGACATGCAGCGAGCGGGACGAGGAGCGACGACGCGCACGGATCAGCAGCAGGTCAAGCCCCTGGCCGGGTTCACGGTCGGGGTCACGGCCGCACGGCGTGCCGAGGAACTGGGCACCCTGCTGGAACGACGTGGCGCCGAGGTGCTGCACGCACCGGCACTCCGCATCGTCCCGCTGGCGGACGACAGTGAACTCCTCGACGCCACCAAGGCGCTGACGGAACGCCCCCCGGACACGGTGATCGCCACGACAGCCATCGGCTTCCGCGGCTGGATCGAGGCCGCCGACGGCTGGGGCTTCGGAAGCGACCTGCTGAAGTGCCTGAGCGAGGTGGAGGTCCTGGCACGCGGCCCGAAGGTGCGCGGCGCCGTCCGGGCC
>DATMEI010000812.1:0-9913 GCA_035556995.1 Streptomyces sp. | reverse complement strand
GCCATGGGGTGTTCTGCCGTATCACCCGTGTGACGTCTCGTCCGTACCGGGCAGTCGGTGCCCGGCACCTTCTGTCCGGGTACGGGCGGGTGCGCGGTGCGAGCGCCTGAGCCGGATTGTCAGTGCCGGCGGCTAGCGTCTCGCAACAGACGGCAGCACTCGGCGCGCCTGGTGAGCAGGAGGAATCCCGTGACGGAGCCGCAGCAGGAGACGTCTCCGGACGCGATCATGGTCCGGATCGGTCAGGCGATCATGCTCCACCGGGCCGGCGACCGGGAGGAGGCCCGTAACCGCTTCGCGTCGCTGTGGTCGCAGACGACGGGGAAGGGCGACCTCTTCCACCGGTGCACCATCGCCCACTACATGGCCGACACCCAGGACGACCCGAGTGCCGAACTGGAGTGGGACCGTCGTGCGCTTGCTGCGGCCGACGCGCTCACCGAGGACGAAGTGGAGTGGGGTGAACACTCGCTTGCCGTCCGCTGTCTCTACCCCTCGCTGTATCTCAACCTGGCCGCGGACCACGTCAAACTGGGTGAGGACGCCGCCGCGCGCCGCGAGTTGAACCGGGCACAGGGTGTGCTGGGATCGCTGGCCGACGACGAGTACGGCGCGGGGATCAGGGCCGCAGTCCAGCGGCTGGAGAGTCGCCTGAAGCCGGTCTGACACCCCGGCAGCAGCCCACCCCCAGACCGCCGGGCATCCCGGCCGCCATCCGACGGACGCTCACTCGTCCGTCTGCGCGGTCGCCCGGCTCCGCATCCCGTGCAGCAACTCCAGCAGTCCGGTGCGCAGTTCCTCCAGCGTGGGTGCCTGCGCGGAGTAGGAGCCCGCCGTGCATGAGAAGAGCATGCCGTCGCACCAGGCCACCAGAGAGAGCGTGTGCCTCTCCGGGTCGGCTGACCCCGCCCGCCGCATCATCGCCGTCAGCGGCTCGCGGAACGCGGCCGTGCCCGTACGCACGAACATCTCCCGTAGCTCGGGGCGCCGGGTGATCTCCAGTGCCAGCTCGTAGCGGGCGACGAGCAGGGAGGGGTGGCGCAGGTAGCGGTGCATCGCGAGCGCCAGCCCGCCGGCGAGTTCCTCGATTCCCTCTCCCGAGGGCATCTCCTCCAGGGAGATCACCTGCGACTCCCGTACGGCCAGCCGCTGCACCGCCGCTTCCAGCAGAGCCGCACGGGTGCGGGCGTAGTTCGAGGTCGATCCCTGCGGGAGCCCGGCCGCGTCGTCCACGGCGCGGTGTGTGAGTCCGCGCAGGCCGCGCTCGGCGAGCAGGCCGATCGCGGCATCGGCGATCAACTCGGAGCGGGCGGCCGGAGGATGGGGACGAGTGCTGCTCATGGCAGCAAATGTACGCCGGGAGATCCCACGGCATTGCTCACTACGGACGTAGTAAACTACATTTGTAGTAATCGTCGCGTGACGGTGTGACCGGCAAGAAGGAGACCAGCCATGTCCCACTCCCGAGCAGTCGTCATCGGCGCCGGCGTCGGCGGTCTCACAGCGGCCGTCGCCCTGCACCAGCGCGGCTGGCACGTCACCGTGCTGGAACGTGCCCCGGGCGTCGACGCGGTGGGTGCGGGACTCGGCCTGACACCCAACTCCCTCCGTGCGCTGGACATGCTCGGGCTCGGTGACACCCTCCGGTCCATGCGCACATGGAAGACCGAAGGCGGGCTGCGCACGCCCTCCGGCCGCTGGCTCTCACGTACGAACCCGGAGGAGGCAGCCGAGCGCTTCGGCGGTCCGCTGGTCCCGTTGCACCGGGCCACGCTCATCTCGCTGCTGCACTCACGGCTTCCCGCCGATGCGGTACACACCGGCTCCGCCGCCGAGATCGCCGATCCCGGGGGCCCGGACCGTCCTGCGTGTGTACGCAGCGGCGAGGAGGAGCGGGAAGCGGAACTGGTGGTCGCCGCCGACGGCATTCACTCAGCGGCACGCACCGCCCTCTTCCCCGCCTGCCCGGCACCCCGCTATGCGGGCTTCACCGCCTGGCGCATGGTCGTCCCCGCCCTGGAACTGGAATACGCGCCACACGAGACGTGGGGCCGGGGGACGTTGTGGGGGACGCAGCCGCTCTCGGACGGACGTATCTACGCCTACGCCGCCGCGACGGTACCGGAGGGGGAGCGCGCCCCCGACGGCGAACGGGCCGAACTCCTGCGCAGGTTCGGCGCCTGGCACCAGCCGGTGCCCGCGATCCTGGAGGCGGTCACGCCCCAACAGGTCCTGCGCAACGACGTGTTCCAGGCCTCCGAGCCGCTGCCCGCCCACCATCGCGGGCGCGTGGCCCTCCTCGGCGACGCGGCCCACGCCATGCCGCCGACACTCGGCCAGGGCGGCAACCAGGCCATCGAGGACGCCGTCGTCCTCGCCCACCACGCAGCCGGATCCGCCGGGATCACGGAAGCACTGGCCGCCTACACCGCCGACCGGCTGCCCCGCACGACGGAGGTCGTGCGGCGCGCCGTCCGCGTCACCCGTCTCGTCACGCTGACGTCCACCCCTGCCTGCGCACTTCGCGACATCGCCATGACCGTCGTCAACCGGGTCGCACCGCACCTCGCGCTGCGCGCCCTGGACGGCATCGCCGACTGGAGCCCGCCCGGTCACGCGTATGCTTCCCGTTCACAGCGCGACGGGACGGCAGCGCAGTCCGCACCGAACTGAGGAGCACCCCGTGAAGATCGGCGTGATCGGTCTCGGTGACATCGCGCAGAAGGCGTATCTGCCGGTGCTCGCCGTACAGCCGGGCCTTGAACCGCACCTGGTCACCCGCTCGCCCGCCACCCTCGAACGCGTCGGAGCGGCCTACGGCATCCCCGCCGGGCAGCAGCACACCGACCTGGACGCGCTGCTCACGGCCCGCCCCGACGCCGCCTTCGTGCACGCCCCCACAGCCGCACACCCCGAAATCGTCACGCGGCTGCTGGAAGCAGGCGTCGCCACCTACGTCGACAAGCCGCTCAGCTACCAACTCGCGGACGCAGTACGCCTCGTGGGCCTCGCCGAGGACCGCCGTGTCAGCCTCACCGTCGGATTCAACCGCCGCTACGCACCCGCCTACGCCCAGTGCCTGGAACACCCGCGTGAGCTGATCCTGCTGCAGAAGCACCGGGCAGGCCTGCCGGAGGAGCCGCGCCGGATGGTCTACGACGACTTCATCCACGTCGTGGACACGCTGCGCTTCCTCGTGCCCGGCACCGTCGACCACATCGATGTGCGCGTGCGCGTACGGGAGGAACTGCTGCACCACGTGGTGATCCAGCTCTCCGGAGACGGCTTCACCGCCATCGGCGCCATGAACCGGCTGTCCGGCTCGGCCGAAGAGATCCTGGAGATCTCCGGCCAGGACACCAAGCGCGAGGTCCGCAACATCGCGGAGATCATCGACCACAAGGGGCAGCCCAGCCTGCGCCGGCGCGGGGACTGGGTGCCCGTGGCGCGGCAGCGCGGCGTCGAGCAGATCGTGCTCCGCTTCTTGGACGCCGTGCGCGAGGGGGAGCTTCTGCCGGCCGAAGACGCCCTGCGTACGCACGAGTTGTGCGAGCGGATCGTCAATGCTGCGCAGGAAGCGACGGGCTGACGCGCTCCGAAGCATTCCGGTGCCGTCGCCTGCTGCGCATCGCCCGTACGCCCTGCGCCGCGGCGAAGAGGAGAAGCCCGCTCGCCGCCCCGTACACGACCCAGTCGCCCAGTCGCACATAGAGGGTCTCGCCCGTGGCCAGCGGAACGTCGTAGATCTCGGCAGTGCTGGCGTCCGTGCCCAGCCATTCGCCGACGGCCTCGCCTCGCGGACCGTTGACGGCGCTGCGCCCGGTGAGCGTGGCGTGCACCATCGGACGTCCCGACTCCGCCGCTCTGAGCGCGGCGAGTGAGGCGTGCTGCGCAGGTGCCCAGCTGTTCTGGAAAGTCGAGGTGGAGGACTGTGCGATGAGCAACTGGACGTCCTTACCCACCAGTTGGCGGCTCATGTCGGGGAAGGCGCTCTCGAAGCAGACCAGGGGGCCGAACTTCACACCGGCCGCTTCCATCACCACCGGCCCGTCCCCGCGCAGCCGGTCCTCGTCAGCGGCCCGGCCCACAGAAGTCGCCCAGCCAAGAAGGGAGCGGGCTGGGACGTACTCGCCGAAAGGCACGAGGCGCGTCTTGTCGTAGCGCTTGCCGACCGGCCCGTGCGGACCGATCAGTACCGAACTCTTGTAGATGCCGGGGCGGTCGGAGCGGCGGGCGTCCACATTCACGAGGATCTTCGCGCCGACTTCGGCGGAGAGCGCGCCCAGGCGTTTGCGCAGCTCCGGATGTGCACGCAGGTCGTAGCTGACGCTGCTCTCGCCCCACACCACCAGATCCGGCTTCTCGCCCGCCAGTTGACGGGTCAGCTCCTCGCTGCGCTCCAGCCGTGGGCGCTGCCCGGTCACCACGCCGGGCTGGATGACGGCGACCCGGATCTCCCCGTCGGGACGCGGCGACGGCGCCCACGCCCAGGCCGCAGACACAGCGCCCGCGATCCCTGCGAGCGCGACGACCGCGCTCAGGGCGGTGGTGGAGGCTCGGGGGGTGCGCGCGTCGCGTCCCGCGTGCCTCTCATGCGCGGCGCTGCCCATGGCGCGGGTGCCGCGGGCAGCGAGAAGCGCGACCAGCGCCGCCAGCGCGGTGTTCGCAGCCACCAGCACGAAGCTGACGAGCCACACCCCGCCCACGGATGCCAGCCGCAGCATCGGCGGGACCTGCCACTGGCTCGCACCGAGAAGGCCCCACGGACCGCCCAAGTACTCCCAGGAGCGGACCAGTTCGATCATCAGCCATCCGGAGGGCACCAGTGCCACGGCTGCCGCGAGCCGGCCCGGCCCGGGACGTCCGCACAGCAGACGCCACACGAGCCACCCCCACGGCGCCCAGAACAGCGCCAGCAGCGCGGCCAGTACGAGAAGAAAGACGTGCAGACTCGGCAGCAGCCAGTGGTGCACCGCCAGCATGAAGCCCGTACCGCCGAGCCATCCGGTCAGCGCCGCCTGTCGGCCGGAGGCGGCGGAACGCGCCAGCAGCAGCCAGGGGACCAGCGCCACACAGCCCAGCCACCACAGCGCAGGCGCGGGGAAGGTGAGCGCGGGCAGAGCGCCCGCCACGACCGCGAGCACGGCGCGCACCCAGCGCGACTCCAGCCCTGGGAGACGCCCCAGCAAAGGCCCTGCGGCCATGGGCCGCCTCCATTCCCCGTCACCGGCTCCGTCACAGGATGACCAACTCTGCGGAGGGTTTCCCCGGCGGGGTAGGGCGCATGCACCGCGGGGTCGGGACAGACACGTTGTGACCTGGGGCATAGACAGCCGGCGGTGAGGTGACGAACGCTGGCGGCTCGACAACGATGTCCCGGCCTCGGAGGCCCAGTGGTACGAGTGAAGCGCATCCGGACCCTTCTGGGTCTGGCCGGGGCCGCGCTGTGCGCGGGACTGGTGGGCGTATCACCGCACACCGCTCAGTGCAGCGTAGGGGCCGGCTCGGACGGAAAGCAGGCGAAGGACCCGGTCAGCCAGGTCAACCCGTTCATAGGCACCCGGAACGAGGGGAACACCTTCCCCGGCGCCGCCGTCCCGTTCGGCAAGGTGCAGCTCTCACCCGACACCGGGTCGAGCACCGGCTACGACTGGGACCACAAGCAGATCCGGGGGTTCTCCTCGGTCCACCTCTCGGGCGTGGGGTGCCGGCTGGGCGGCGACCTGCCCGTGATGCCGACGACCGGCGACATCAACAGCACCGACAACGCCGAGTACGCCTCGTCCTTCCAGCACAAGAAGGAAAGCGCCTCACCGGGTTCGTACAAGGTCGCACTCGACGACTACGGCGGCACGAAGGCCGAGCTCACCGCTGCCCGGCACACCGGCCATCAGCGCTACACCTTTCCGGAGACCGGCAAGGCCAATGTGATGCTCAATTCCGGGCAGGCACTGCACAAGGTCACCGACAGCTCGGTGCGTGTCCTGGACGAGCGCACGGTCGCCACCGCTGTGACCGGCAGCGGCTTCTGCCAGGGGACGAAGCCGTACACCGTGTGGGCCGTCACCCGCTTCGACCGTCCCTTCGACTCGCACGGGACGTGGAACGGGGACAAGGTCACCGAGGGCGGCGAATCCTCGCAGGGCAGCGGACGGCGCGGTGCGTACGCCCGCTTCGACACGAGGGACGGCGACCGGGACGTCGAGGCGGTGACCGCTTTGTCCTATGTCGACGCCAAGGGGGCCGCCCGCAATCTCGAAGCGGAAGGCGGCCGTTCCTTCGATGAGACACGCAAGGGAGCGCGTGCCGCCTGGCAGAAGCGGCTCGGCCAGGCCCAGGTGACCGGCGGCAGCCCCGAGCGACGCCGTGTCTTCTACTCGTCCCTGTACCGGGCGCTGCTGCACCCCAACATCGGTGAGGACGTCGACGGCCGCTACACCGGCTGGGACAGAAAGATCCACCGGACGAAGGGGCACAGCTACTACCAGAACTGGTCATTGTGGGACACCTATCGCACGCAGGCGCAGCTGCTCTCGCTCGTCGCCCCGCGCGAGTCCCGCGACATGGCGCTCTCTTTGCTGGACGTGGACGAGCAAGGCGGATGGCTGCCCAGGTGGGGCTACGGCCCGACCGAGACGAACATCATGACCGGCGACCCCGTCACGCCCTTCCTCGCCAACGCCTTTCAGCAGGGGCTGCTGAAGGGCGAGGAGGAAAGGGCCTACCGGGCACTGAAGAAGAACGCCGACGAAGTGCCGCCCGATGAATCCCCTTATCTCGGACGTATGGCCAATAAGGAGTACATCAAGGACGGCTACGTCCCGTATGTCCCGGACAAGCCACGTAAGAAGCCCGGCAGTCCGGACTGGCGGCACAGCGCCTCGGCCACCCTCGAGTACGCCGCAGCCGACGCCTCACTCGCCGGCATGGCACGTGACCTCGGTCACGACGAGGACGCCGCACGGTACGCGAAGCGCTCGCGCAACTACCGCAAGACCTTCGATCCCGGTACCGGCTTCCCCCGCGCCCGCGACAGCGAGGGGAAGTTCACCGGGCCCGCAGACCCGGCCCGCAGCAAGGGGTTCCAGGAGGGCACGTCCTGGCAGTACATGTGGATGGTGCCCCAGGACGTGCCCGGACTGATGTCGGTGATCGGAGGACGTGAGGCCACCGAGAAACGTCTCGACTCCTTCTTCGCCCACGACGAGCTGGCCAAGGACCCGGAGGGCACCGCACGCGAGACCTGGGTCAACGGCCCGTACGAGTACTACAACTCGGACAAATACAACCCGCACAACGAGCACGACCTCATCGCCCCGTACACCTACCTCTCCACGGGTTCACCGTGGAAGACCACGGAGGTCGTCGACGCGGCCCTGTGTCTCTTCGACGACACTCCCGGCGGCGTCACCGGGAACGACGACCTGGGCACCATGTCCTCCTGGAACGTCCTCTCGTCCATGGGAATCTTCCCGGTCTCCCCGGGCACGGACACCTGGGGCCTGAACACGCCGTCCTTCGACCGGGTGGAGCTCAGTCTCGACCGGGAGTTCTATCCCGAGGGGAGCTTCACCATCAGCGCGGACGGCATGAACGGAGGCGACCGCTACATACGCTCGGCATCCCTGGGCGGCTCGGACCTGCCCCGTACCTGGATCAGCACCGACGACATACGGCACGGGCGCGACCTGCACTTCGAGCTCGACGAGCAGCCCTCCCGTTGGGGCACGGGCAAGAACGACGCACCGCCCTCCCTCCGGAGTCCGCCGGACCGTTGACCCGGCGGACTGCCGCGCACCAAGATCGTCGTTCAGGTCAGTCAGGTCAGGAGGGGACAGGTCGGGCCGCAACCAGCAAGCCCACACAGGGAGTGAGTATGAGCAACGACGAGACTGCCGCCCGGCGCAGCTCCGCATGGTTCGCCGCAGAGGGACGCAACGGCTTCATCCACCGGTCCTGGATGCGCAATCAGGGATTCGGGCCAGAGGTCTTCGACGGACGGCCGGTCATCGGCATCGGCAACAGCTGGTCCGAACTCACCCCGTGCAACGCCCACTTGCGCGATGTCGCCGAGGCCGTCAAGCGAGGAGTGTGGGAAGCGGGCGGGCTGCCGCTGGAGTTCCCCGTCATGTCGCTGGGCGAGCCTCTGATGCGTCCCACGACCATGCTCTTCCGCAACCTGATGGCCATGGAGGTGGAGGAGACCCTCAGGGCCAACCCCCTCGACGGCGTCGTGCTGTTGTCCGGCTGCGACAAGACCACACCGGCCATGCTCATGGGGGCGGCCAGCGTCGACATACCCTCGATCATGGTCACCGGCGGGCCGATGCTCAACGGCAAGTTCCGTGGCAGGGACATCGGTTCGGGCACGGCGGTGTGGAAACTGAGCGAGGAGATGCGCGCCGGGAAGCTGAGCGCCGCGGACCTGCGTGAGGCCGAGGGCTGCATGTCCCGCAGCCGGGGCCACTGCATGACGATGGGCACCGCCTCGACCATGGCGTGCGTCGCCGAGGGCCTGGGCATGCAGATGTCGGGCGGAGCGGCCATTCCCGCTGTCGACGCGCGGCGTTACGCACTGGCACAGGCGTCCGGCAGGCAGGCCGTGCAGCTGGTGGAACAGGACCTGCGGCCCTCCCAAGTGCTCACCCGCGACGCGTTCGAGAACGCGATCCGGGTCAACGCCGCGCTCGGCGGATCCACCAACGCCGTGGTCCATCTGCTGGCGCTGGCCGGCCGGGTGGGCGTACCGCTGGAGCTGGCCGACTTCGACCAACTGACCGCGCAGGTACCCGTCCTGGCCGACATGGTGCCCTCCGGCCGGTTCCTGATGGAGGACTTCTACTACGCGGGCGGGCTGCCCGTCGTCATGCGTGAGCTGGGCGGACTCATCCACGGTGAGTCGATCACCGTCACCGGACGGGCGATCGGCGAGGAGATCGCCGACGCGGAATGCTTCAACCGCGAGGTCATCGGCACGATGTCCGAGCCGTTCATGCCGGCCGGAGCGGGCACGGCCGTACTGCACGGCAGCCTGTGCCCGGACGGAGCCGTCATCAAGGTCTCTGCGGCCGACGAGAACCTCCTCACACACCGCGGACGCGCGCTCGTCTTCGACCGCATCGAGGACTACACGGCAGTCGTGGACGATCCCGCGTTGCCCGTCGACCCCTCCACCGTCATCGTCGTGCGTAATGCCGGGCCCAAGGGCTATCCGGGCTTCCCCGAGGTGGGCAACGTACCTGTGCCCAAGGTCTTGTTGGAGGCGGGAGTCGAGGACGTCGTCCGCATCAGCGATGCGCGGATGAGCGGCACCGGGTACGGGACGTGCGTGCTGCACGTCGCCCCCGAGGCGGCAGTCGGCGGCCCGCTCGCACTCGTACGCAGCGGTGACGTCATCGAACTCGATGTGCCGGCGAGGCGTCTCGACCTGTGCGTCGACGAGGCCGAACTCGCGGTCCGTGCCAAGGCGGTGGCCGAGGCCGCCGGCAGCGCCGGCGAGGGCGTCCGGCGTCGGGGCTGGGAGCAGCTGTACGTCGAGCACGTCATGCAGGCCGACCGCGGCGCAGACCTGGACTTCCTGACAGGCGGCAGCGGCAGCGAGGTGCCACGGCACTCGCACTGAGACACCGGCTCGCAACGCTCGCACGGGGCCGTCCCGCATCTGCCTGCGGAACGGCCCCGTCGTGGCCGGTGATCAGGTGCCGGCAGTAGTGGGCGCGGTCGACCCGCGCCGTCGGTCGCCTCGGTGGGAGGCTCACTTCTGCTGGAAGGTGACCTTCCGGTCGTTCTTGAGCTCATCGAAGAGCTTCTTCGCCTGCGCCGTGTTCCAGCGCACCGCGCTGCCCTTGGGGGTACTGATTCCGCCTGCTGTGGGGACGTTGACCTGCTTGCCGCCACCGCTCGTCACGCCTTG
>DATMEI010000811.1:0-14094 GCA_035556995.1 Streptomyces sp. | reverse complement strand
GAGGCCGCGCTGAAGATGCGGGAGGCATCACAGTCCTGGACGGAGTCGTATCCGGCCATGGAGTACAGACACGGGCCCATATCCATCGCCGCACCCGGTCGCGTCACATGGCTTTTCGGCCCTTCGCCGGAAGGGTTGGAGGAGGAAGTGGCGCGCACCGGCGCGGTGTTCGTGCACCACGAGCGGCGTGATCCGCTGGCGGAACTGGTGCTGGTGCAGCGGGTGGCGCTGGAGCGTGCGCGCTCACGCGGTCTTGACCCTGACGCCCCGCGCAGCCTGACGCGCTCGGTGATGCTGGACGACACCCCTTGACCGACCCGACAGAGCCTCCCGGCTCCCCTGGCCAGCTTGGCTCCCTGGCTCCCTGTCTCCCGGGGTCCGGCGCCGGGGCGTCCCGTACTGAACTGTCCTCCTGACCGTCCGTTCTCAAGGAAGTCGGAGCATGCCCCTCGTCACCACCGCGTCCATCGTCGATGCAGCCCGGTCGTCGGGCGCCGGCGCCCCGGCCTTCAACGTCCTTCATCTGGAGACCGCTGAAGCGCTCGTCGCCTCGGCGGAGCGCGCCGGTGTGCCGCTCATCCTTCAGATCAGTGAGAACTGCGTCCGGTATCACGGGCGTCTGCTGCCGCTGCTCCGTGCCACCCAGGCCCTGGCCGAGGAGTCCCGCGTGGGGATCTCCGTGCACCTGGACCACATCATGGACTCCGCTCTGCTGCGGGAAGGAGTCGGAGCGGGGGTGCGCTCGGTGATGATCGACGCCTCCGCGCTGCCGTACGAGGAGAACGTGGCCGTCACCGCCGAGCTCAGCGCCTGGTGCCACCGGCAACAGGTGTATGTCGAGGCCGAGTTGGGAGAGGTGGGAGGCAAGGACGGGGTGCACGCGCCCGGCGCCCGTACGGACCCTGAGGAAGCGCTCGCCTTCGTCCGTGCGACGGAGGTTGACGCCCTCGCCGTCGCCGTGGGTTCCTCGCACGCGATGAGGGAGCGTACGGCCGTGCTCGACAAGGAGCTCATCCGGACGTTGCGCGAGCGGCTTCCCGTTCCGCTGGTGCTGCACGGATCGTCGGGGGTGCCGGACGAGGAGCTGCGCGCGGCGGTCGCTGCCGGCATGACGAAGATCAACATCTCCACGCATCTTGTGTCGGTCTTCACCGGCGAGGTGCGCCGGATACTGGCGGAGAGTCCCGGACTCGTCGACTCGCGAAAGTACGTGGGCCCGGCGAGGGAGGCGGTCTCGCGCGAGGCGGAGCGGCTGCTGGGCGTTCTCGGGACACCGGCCCCGTGAAGCGGCCCGAGCGGATGAACGCCCTGCTGGAGCTGCTCGGTGAGCGCGGGCGGCTCGATGTGGAGGAGGCCGCGACCGTGCTTGAGGTGTCGGCCGCGACCATGCGCCGCGACATGGACGCCCTCGCGGAGCAGCAGTTGCTCAAGCGCACGCGTGGCGGTGCGGTGCTCAGTTCCGTGGCCTACGACCTGCCGATCCGATACAAGCGGGGGCATCACGCCGTTCAGAAGCAGGCCGTCGCGGAGGCTGCGGCGGGCATGGTCGGACGCGGCGACGTCGTCGGCCTCAGCGGTGGCACGACCACCACCGAGATCGCCCGTGTCCTCGCCACCCGCCCGGAGTTCGCCGAGCCCGGCCCCAGCGCGCATCTGACGATCGTGACCAACTCCCTCAACATCGCCAATGAGCTGGCGGTGCGCCCTCAGATCAAGATCGTGCTGACGGGCGGCGTGGCCCACTCCCGTTCCTTCGAACTCACCGGGCCCTTCAGCGAACTGGTGCTGCGGCAACTCACCCTGGACATCGCCTTCATCGGCGTGAACGGAATCGACCCGCGGTGGGGCGCGACGGTCCACGACGAAGCGGAGGCGACGACGAACCGGCTGATGGCGGAGCGGGCAGCTCGTGCGGTGGTGGTCGCGGACTCCTCCAAGCTCGGCCTCCGCTGCTTCGCCCACGTCGGAGGTGCGGATGTCTTCGGCGCATTCATCACCGACGACGGGGTGGATGAGGCTTCGCGGGCGGAGTTCACGGAGGGCGGCCTGAAGGTGGTGACGGCCGCGGTGTCCACCGTCGACGACAGCTGAGCCGCCCCTGGGCGATCCATCCCCGACGGTGGTTTCGCGCACTCCGGCCCAGTACAGACGATCTGGTCGTCGGGAGCTGCCGCGGAATCACTCAGGATCGGGTTGTCTCCGTTTTGTCATGACCGTTTCCACGTTGTCGCGGGTTCGTTCCCGTGTGCACGGGAATCCCCATCGCGGCTCACTTGGCTGTCACGGTTCCCGAAGAACCGGATCGACCAAGGGGAGTGAGATCTGATGTTCCGTATTCGTCATCGTGCAGCCGTGCTGACGACGGTAACCGCGACGAGTGCTCTGCTGCTCACCGCATGCGGGAGCAGTGGTGGGGGTGACGCAGGAGGCGACGAGAGCGGAAAGAAGCCGTCGTCGTTAGCGTCGAAGAATCAGAAGGCGGACGGCGCCACAGAGGAGGGAAAGGCGGGCATCGGCACCCTGAACGAGCCCCTCAAGGAAGGCGGGGCGAAAATGCAGGACTTCGCCAAGGCGTCCACACCGGAGTGGAATTACCCCCGCGCCAACAACAACGATCCGTGCTGGCCTGAGAACCCGTTCGACGAGAACGGTGATCCGAGGCCGGGCGGCGACGTGAAGGACTGGCCGGACAGCGACGGCGGCTGTGCCGAGCACGGCGGCGACTTCCCGACCTTCTGGACCGGCCGGAAGTGCACGGCCGACGAGATCCGGATCACCTACAGCATGTACCAGGCCACCAGCGGTTTCGAACCGAGCGGCCACCCGCACGACTTCGAGCACATCGACGTGATCTGGAAGAAGGACGGCTCGGACTGGAAGCGCTCCGACCTGTGGCTGAGCCAGCACAAGGGGCACGAAAAGAAGGCCTGGAAGGACGCCGAGAGCTCGAGCGCGGACCGCAAGAGCGCCGGAGAGGGGCTTGAATTCCCGCGCGTCTTCGTCGGGTTCGGCGCGCACGCCCTCTTCAACGACCAGGAGGAAGGTCTGAAGGACGTCCTGTCGGCCTACACCGACCTGGAATACCGCCAGGACGATTACCCGTCCTGGTCCGACGAAGGCGGCGGCCTCGTGGAGGTCCATCCGGACGGCGATATGTACAAGAAGTTCAAGAAGAACAGCGACAAGAAGGCGTGGGGAGGCACGGCCGACCCCTCCGTACTGGCCGACCTCATGTGCGGCGAGAAGCACACACGCCCCGAGGAGTGACCGACCGGGCCCGGCACGTCCAATGTGCCGGCGATGTCGCGCTGCCCGAGCCGGACTTGTGGACCGTCTCGACCAGCAGCACCGAGCCGGCCTGGGAAACCGCCCCGCGACCGCCGCCCTCCACGCGGACGCGCGGGTAGGACCCGCTGCCCTTCTTCACCTGGGAAGTGCCCTTCCGCTGCCACGTACAGGACCCTCAGAAAGTCCTGTCGTTGCAGCTCAAGGGCACTTTCTGCTTTCTCGGCCAGCTACCGGACGGCACCCCTCGTGAAAGCCCGGGGCCAGCGCTCCTTCCACCACCCGGCCGTGACGTTCCCACCGCCGCGGCCCGGCGGCAGACGGACGGCCGTCACTGGGGCTGTGGTTGCTCGGGTGATCGTGGCTGCTTGGGCGCGGCAGCAGCCAGGTGGTCCTCCGTGTGGTCCCGGTCGATCAGCCTGTTGAGGCGGTTCGGGACGTTGAAACCGACGAGCACGATGACGACCGCGGTAAGACCGGAGGTGAGGATCGCGAGGGACTGGGCGAGTGTCATGCCCTCCGCGAGGCGGGCTCCCAGAACCGGTGCCACGGCGCCGCCTAGCGCGCCGACGTTGTAGACGAAGCCGAGCGAGGCGGCGCGCGTCTCCACCGGGAAGTGCCCCGCTATGTACTTCGGCAGGATGCCCGAGATGCCCTGGCTGAGAGCCAGCAGGCCGAACAGCAGGACGCCGAGCCCCACCAGGCTGTCCCGGACGGCGAAGACGGGGAAGACGAAGGCGAGGGAAGCGATGAGGGAGACGGCGTAGGCGCGCCGAGTGCCGAGCCAGTCCCCGACGAAACCGGCAAGCCAGCAGCCGATCATGGTGCCGAAGCCGGCGTAATACATGACGTCGGTGACCTGCCCGGCCCCGTAACCGAGTTCGGTCTTCAGATAGGTGGGGAGCAGCGCCTGGATGGGCCACGAGTAGAGGAAGGCGCAGAAGACGGTCACCATCAGCGACAGGTACAGCAGCCAGCTGCGGCGGCCCCCCATCTGCACGGCGAAGGCAGCCAGACAGCCGGCGGCAGCGAGAGACAGCGGCAAGGTCAGCCCACCCCCGAGCGGGGTGAACACCACGAAGAGCGAGACGGTCGCGATCGCCGCGAGCAGACAATTGACCGCGGAGCGCGGCCCGTTGGAGAAGAGCGGGCGGAAGGGGTTCGGACGCGCACCGCGTACGGGACGAGCCTTGCCGGCAGTCCCAAGAGCACCCTCCGCGGTGGCGCCTCCGGCGTCGTCTCCGATCTCCGCATCCCAGTCCGCCGCCTCCGGCAGGGATTTGCGCACCCACAGCGCAACGAGTACGGGCAGCACACCTATCCAGAACATCCATCGCCAGCCCAGCGAAGGGACGATCCATTTGTAGGCTTCAGCCGCCAGCACCGAACCTGCGGCGTAGCCCGAAATGAGAAAGCCCGAGGCCCTGTTGCGCACCCGCACGGGCCAGCTCTCCAGTACATAAGTGGCACTGGCGCTGTATTCACCTGCCATTCCCATGCCCAGGGCGAGCCGGGCCGCGAACAGGCTGTGGTAGTTCCAGGCGAATCCGCAGGCGAAGGTCCCCAGCGAGTACAGCAGGATGCTCGCGATCATCGCGGGCTTGCGTCCGTAGCGGTCCCCCATCGCTCCCAGCAGGGCGCCGCCGAGCCACCGGGTGATGAACGCGCCCGAGACGAGGCTCGCGGCCTGCACCGTGGTCAGCCCGAAGTCGTCGGCTATCTCGGTCAGTACGAGTGTGATGAGGACGAAGTCGAAGCCGTCCAGGAGATAGCCGAGCCACGCTCCGAGCAGCGATTTCCACTGCGTGGCCGTGACATCAAGCTTCCAACTTGAGGCACAGGAGCTGGGCCATGGCGAGCTTGTACGAGAGCGACGACCCATCCACTGACTTTGACATCGCGAACGGCTCTGGGCCCAGCGCGGCGGAGAGTTGACCGAATCCAATGGTGGCCAGGCCGGCTGGCGGCCCAAGTGACGGCGGACTACCCCAGCGGCGCAACCATTCGCAGTGCTCGCAAGTCAGACATCCACACCCAGGAGGGGGCTAACGCTATGAAGAAGGCTATTGCCGCAGCAGCAGCCGTCGCCGTCACGCTGCTGACTCTCGTCGGCTGCTCGACAGCGTCAGCCGAGAAGCCCGCGCCGTCCAAGACGACCAAGCTCCCGAAGAAGTCGGCTCCGAAGAAGGAGGGCGGCAATGAGGTCGTGGACTTCGGCCAGGCCGTCGAGCACAACGGGGTTCGGGTCTCGATCAAGCCGGTCAAGCGGGCCGTCAGCGGAGAGTTTGATCAGCCCGCAGGTAAGGGCTACGTAGAGCTGGCCATGTCCGTCCGCAATGGGGCCAAGCAGCAGATCGATGCCTCGCAGCTGACGATCGTCTGCACGATAAACGAGGGCCAGGACCAGGCCGAAGAGGTCTTCGGAGCTAGCAAGCTGGGCAACTACGACGCCCGGATTCTGCTGCCCGGTCAGACGGCCGAGCTGACGCGGGGCTGCGTCGTCCCGAAGGGGGAGCAGGACCTTCAGGTGAGTGCTCAGGGTGGAGAGGGCACGGCCATGTGGAAGGGGACGGTCAAGTGATCGACAGGTACACGATCTACTACAAGCGTCGACCCATCGGCGAGGCCAAGCCCCGTGCAGACGGCAAGGGTTGGATGTGGAAGGCAGATCGCGGAGGGCGAGCCTGGACTGGAGCCGCTTCCTTCGAAGAGGCAGAGGCAGCAGTGATCAAGCTGCACCTTCAGCGTGGCCAAGGCATCAAGCGAGCCAGCGTGACGTCTGTGCCCATGGGTGGCAAACCGGCGTGGAGGCGCAAGTGACCATCGTCGGACTCGTCCTCTCGACCATCGCAGCAGGCACCGTGTACCTGCTGATCGCACGTCCGCCTGAGTGACACAGACAGCAGAAGAGGCCCGGCCCCAGGACAGTTGGGGGTCGGGCCTCTGTCGTGCGTCAGCGCTGAGCCAGCGAGTACACCACCAGCGCCACACCAAGCGCCATGATCAGGGCGAAGGCGACTGCCCAAGACGGCACGCCTGCGATCTTGTGGTCAGGGGGCGAACACTCAGGGTCGCCGCACTGCGGGCATGCGTGCTGCGTCTTGGTCATCGACGTCCCTTCCTTCGCAGTGCTAAGCCCACGGTAGCGGCTAGCAGCAGCGCGGGAAGCGGAGCGACGACCATGCAGCCTGACGTGTTCCCGTTGCCCTCATCTCCGCCGGGTCCAGGCTTATTGTGCCCCTTCTCTCCTGCCTTGCTGCCGTACTCGCTGTACTCGCTCACGTCGCCCTCCTAGTCGGGTGTGCTCATGAAGATCAGCGCGACGACCAGGCCGGTGCCTAGTACGACAGTGCAGCCGTAGATGGGGCCTGCGAACCTGGCCATCACTGGCGTCCTTTGGCCTTGCAGACGGAGCAGGTGAATGGGCACGGGGGTGGGCTCACCACGGCCATGGAAGCTCGCGCCCGTGTGTCTCCCGTACGTGTCTGCGTAACTTCACGCGTGCGTCCGCTTCCGCGCTCCGGTCGCACTCTCGCGTCGCCCGCTCCATCTGCTGTGTGATCCGGGCGCATGCTGCGCACCCCCTGTTGTCGGCATCCATCGCTGCCTGCCTTCCGGGCCGCTCGTAGCGGCAAGCCTGAGGCTGTTTCAGGGGACGTTGAAACCATGGACAATGGGCACTTCAGGACGTCCCAGCACGGACAGAACGTCCCTACCGACGTCCTGTGTTCAGGGGTGAGACTGCGTGGCGAACGAACGACTACGGGCCGCCATGGCGGCAGGGGGATGGACGCACGCCGGTTTGGCGACAAAGGCGGACGTTGATCCCAAGTCGGTGGAGCGATGGGTGAATCTAGGTCGCACCCCGCGCCGGGAAACCGCCATGCGTGCCGCTGAGGCGATAGGGGAAGACGTGTTCGCTCTCTGGCCTGCATTGCGGCAGGCACGCGCAGCACGGGCGGTGAGTCCCGAACTGATCGCGCTGTACGAGCAACGGGCCGACGTGCCGACCACAGCCTTTGTGGACTTGCTTGCGGCAGCGCGGGAGCGCATTGACATTCTCGTCTACGCCGCAGTCTTCCTGCATGAGGCGTATCCGAGACTCAATGAGCTGTTGCGGGAGCGTGCCGCAGACGGTTGCGCCATCCGCATTGCCATCGGGGACGCAGAGAGCGAGAACGTCCAACAGCGCGGGCGGGAAGAGAAGTTCGGCCATGGGATCGAATCCCGCTGTCGCCTTGCCGCAATGCACTACCGGTCCATCGTCGGGGTGCCCGGTGTTGAGCTGCGGACCCACGGAACGACTCTCTACAACAGCATCTATCGCGCTGACGATCAGATGTTGGCCAACGCGCACGTGTGGGGCGTGAACGCCTACGGGGCACCTGTGTGGCACCTTCGTAGAAACGAGGGGAGCCGAATGTTCGACGCCTACGCTGAGAGCTTCGACGCTGTCTGGGAAGCCGCGCAGCCGGTACAGGAAGTTACTCAGTGACACGCACGGAGCATTACGACGACCCCAACGCACCGCAGCCCAACAGTCTGGTTGTTGCTGCCTCAGCCGTCGTTGCGGATGAGCGCGGGCGCATTCTCTTGCACCGCCGGACAGACAACGATCTGTGGGCGTTGCCCGGTGGCGGAATGGAAATGGACGACTCGCTACCCGGAACGGCCGTGCGGGAAGTCAAAGAAGAGACCGGCCTTGACGTTGAGATCACGGGTCTTGTCGGCACGTACACGGACCCCCGGCACGTCATCACATACAGCGATGGGGAAGTTCGGCGACAGTTCAACGTGTGTTTCACAGCGCGGGTTGTCGGCGGTGAGCTTGCGATCTCGAACGAGTCCAAGGAACTGCGGTTCGTTGCGCCGGAGGATGTTGACGGGCTGCCCATGCACCACACTCAGCGGCTCCGATTGAGGCACTTCCTAGAGAGGCGCCCGACACCCTACTTGGGCTAGCCCATAGCGCACGGCGGGCAGCTGGCAAGGGCGCTGGCGGTCAAGGCGGACTGGCCGTGACCTCCCGGTACCACGGAAGGCGAGCGCCCGCTCCGGCGGACGGGGACGCGCTCACGTCAGGCCCGCCTGTTCCAGCAGGGTGCGCACCCGCTTCACGGCAGCAGCGTCCAGTGGCGTCTGTGGCGCGGCCGTCGCCGGGCAGTCGATGACGCCGAGCAGATGCAGCGCGGCTTTGAAGGCCCCGATGGCCGAGGAGTTGCGCCCCATCGCTTCCTCGGGCCCCACGTCGACGATCGAGAAGAGCGCCGCCAGCCTGTCCTGTTCGGCGGCGGCCTCCCCCCACCGTCCCGCCCGCGCGTGTTCGTAGAGCCGGAGATAGCCGCCGGGGTCGACGTTGCCCAGCCCCGGCACGACACCGTGCGCGCCGGCCAACAGGGCGCCGTCGACGGCGAGTTCGGAACCGGTGAGTACGGAGAAGTTCTCCAGCAGTCCGCGCCCGCGCAGGGCGACGAGCAGCCGGCGCAGCCCCGCGTCGTCACCGCTGCTGTCCTTGAGCCCGGCCAGCGTGCCCTCCTCGGCCAGTTCCAGCACGGTGCCGGCGGCGAGCTTGGTGTGTACGGCGACGGGGATGTCGTAGGCGAAGAGCGGCAGCGGCACCCCGGCGCGTACACGGCGGAAGTGGCGGGCGATCTCGACGGGGTGGGTGCGGGTGTAGAACGGCGCGGTGACGACGAGGCCGTCGGCGCCCGCATCCGCTGCCGCCCGGGCATGGTCCAGGACGCGGGCCGTCGTCATGTCGATGGCCCCGGCGAGCACCGGCACCCTGCCGCCGGCCGCCTCGGTCACGGTGTCCAGGACCGTACGGCGCTGCGCATCGCTGAGGTAGGCGACCTCACCGGTCGAGCCGAGCACGAACAGCGCATGTGTTCCCGCGGAGAGAAGCCGTTCGGTGAGCGCGCGCAGCGCACCGGCGTCCACCTCCCCCTCGGGGGTCAGCGGGGTGCACAGCGGCGGTACGACCCCGGTGAGCGGTACGGGAAGTGCGCCGCGGCTCTGAGCCTCAGAGCCGCCCGTGTGGCCCGCGGGCGCCGTGTCGGTCTTGCGAGCCGTACGCGGATTCGGACGCGGCATGGCGGCTCCAGCAGCGAGGGGAGAGCACATGTGCCGTGGGGCTCCATGGCACATGCACGAGTCTCCCGGCCCGCGGGTGGTCCCTCAAGGCCGCCTGCCGCCGTACGCCTCACGCAGCGTCTGTCTGCACAGCGCATCCGCATGCCGCGTCGTCTCCGGCAGCCGGTAGCGCGGCGTGAGACTCAACGTGTGTGCGCAGGCCCGTTCCAGGCTCACGCGGTGTCCGGCCGAGACGAAGACGGGCTTGACGCCCTCGCGCGTACGCAGGGCCCGGCCGACCTCGTCCGCACCGTCACCGTCCACGCCATCCGCCCCGTCCGCCCCGTCCGTGCCACGGGAACTGTCCACCAGGGCGGCCGAGTCACCCCGCAGGGGTCCGACCTCCCCGTGCGTGAAGACGAACGGGTTCTTGGCCACGCCCACCGACGGCACCCCCGTGAGCACCCCCAGATGGCTGGCCAGTCCGAACCGGCGCGGGTGCGCACGCCCGTATCCGTCGCACACGAGCAGGTCGGGGTCGCGTCCCAACTGCCCCTGCAACGCGCTGAGAGCGTCGAGCAGCGCGGGGATCTCGCGGAAGGCGAGGAGCCCCGGCACGTAGGGAAAGGCGACACGTCCGAGCGCGGTCGCCCGGGCCACCACCCGCAGGGACTGCGCCTCCAGCGCGACCGCGGCGGCGGCGACCACGTTCCGGTCGTCGTCGTAGGCGACATCGAGTCCTGCGAGCAGCGAGCCCGGCGCGCCCGGCTCAGGGCTGTGGTCCGTCTCGTCCACCCGGGCGCGCAGAGCATCCTGCACGGCCAGCGCCTCGGCCTCGGTACGCGGCCATGTCGTGGGGCCCGAGGGAGTGTTCATGGGGACGTCACGTTATCGCGGGCGTTCTCACGCACCGATGAGCCGGCCGCCGCAGCCTGGGACGGAGGGACGCGACGACCGTTTTTGCCGGTTCCGTTAACGGCCGACTCACGACGCCGAGTGCCAGAATGCGCTTCATGGAACGATCTTCACCAGCAGCGGTGGGTGCGGCATGCTCGGTCAGCGCCGCCGATCAGGCGCGCGCAGCCGGGGCGGACGGGCCGGACCGGATGGAGCGTGCCGGCGGCGGCACGCAGGCCCCACCGGCGGTACGGCCCGCGACCGAGCTGCCCGGGATGGCGCACGCCTGGGCCGCCCTCGGCGGCGACGGCGCCCTCCTGGAACGGGTCTCCTGCAGCCTGCGTCCTGATCTGCTGCCTGCCCGGCTGCCCGTACTGGAGCTGGGCCGCGCCACGGTGGCGGTGTGCTCGCTCGCCGCGGCCGAGCTGTCGTCCCTCTGGTCGGAAGGCTCCCCTTCCGGCACGGCCGCCACGTCCGGCACGTCCGGCACGTCCGCGACGTCCGCCACATCCGCCACGTCCCCTGCGGCCGGCGCCTCCCGAGTCCCGTCCGTACGCCTGGACGACGGCGCGGTGGCGACTGCCTTCACCAGCGAACGTCACCTGCGGACCGACGGCCGCTCCCCCGTGAATTTCGCCCCCCTCTCCCGCTTCTGGCGCACGGCCGACGGCTGGCTGCGCACCCACGCCAACTATCCGCACCACCGCGCCCGCCTGCTCTCCTCACTCGGCATTCCGCAGCAGGACCGCGACGAGCAAACCCTCGCCGAAGCGGTCGCCGCCGAACTGGCGCAGCGCCAGGCGGCAGAGGTCGAGGAGACCGTACACGCGGCGGGCGGCCTCGCTGTCGCGGCCCGCGCGGCGCAGGAGTGGGCGGTGCATCCGCAGGGCGCGGAGGCCGCCCGGCGTCCGCTGCTGAGCACGGCCCGTCTGGACCAGGCGCCGCCGCTCCCCTTGACGGAGGCGTCCAGGAGCAGGCCCCTGCAGTCCGTACGCGTACTGGACCTCACCCGGGTCATCGCCGGCCCGGTCGCCACCCGCGCGCTTGCCCTCTTCGGCGCCGACGTGCTGCGCATCGACTCCCCTCAGCTCCCCGAGCGCCTGGACGCGCACGCCGACACCGGCCTGGGCAAGCGCTCCACGCTGCTCGACCTGTCCACCCGTGCGGGCCAGGCCACCTTCGAGGAGCTGCTGTCGGCGGCGGACATCGTCATCACCGGCTACCGGCCCGGCGCCCTGGACCGTTTCGGGCTCGCCCCCGAGTCGCTGGCCGACCGGCGGCCCGGTGTGGTCGTGGGACAGCTGAGTGCCTGGGGCCCTTACGGGCCGTGGCGCAGGCGGCGCGGTTTCGACAGCCTCGTACAGACGGCGAGCGGCATCGCCCTCGCCGAGCGGCAAATCGAGCGGCGATCCGAGCGGCGGGAGGACGCCGGCGGTGAGGCCCCGGGCGTACTGCCCGCGCAGGCGCTGGACCACGGCACCGGTTATCTGCTCGCCGCGGCGGTGCTCCGTGCCCTGACCGAGCAGCGGCGTGGACGGTGCGGTTCGAGGCTCGTACGGCTGTCGCTCGCGCAGACCGCGAACTGGCTGCTCGGCGGGCTGTCTTCACAGCGGGAGAGCGCCTCCGCGCCGGCCGCCCTCGACGGCGTGCCCCACGATCCGGCTCCCTGGCTCACGGAGACTGACAGCTCGATGGGACGGCTTCGGTACGCCCTGCCGCCCGTCGGCTACGACGGTGCCCCGGCCGACTGGTCACGCCCGCCGGGAGTGCCCGGTTCCGATCCCGCCGTGTGGTGGTGAGCGGCGCGGAGTTGCGCCGGCGACAGGCCCAACGGCCCGCCCTCTACAGCGACTTGCCCTCGCCCCCGCCGTGCGGGCCGTGGGAGCCACCGTGCGGGCCGCCGTCCTCGCGCCGTCGTTCGCGGTCCTCCCTGCGCTGACGGCGCTCCAGTTCCCTCAGTTCGCGCCGCTCCTCGCGGAGCTGCAGCTTCTCCTCGCGCGGGACCTTCCGCACGACGCCGACCCCGCCCATGACGGTGAAGCCCGTGATCACCACACGCGGAGCGTCCGGATCGCCGATACCCGCCCATGAGTTGTCGAATCCGCCCATGATGCCGACGCCGCGCACCTCGACCCTGAGACCCGGAGGCACGGTGACGCTCATCCCGCCCATCAGCGCGAAGCAGCGGATGACGACTTCCCGATCCTCGAAGCGCGCGTCGCGCAGGTCGAGTTCGCCACCGCCCATGATTCCGATGCCGGTGAAGACGCGCGGCACCGTCCACTGTCCCTTGCGGCCGAAGCCGCCCATGATCCCGATGCCCCAGCGGGAGGAGCCCGTGCCGCCGATCCGCTCCGCCCAGCGGCGCTTCTTGCGGAGCGACGGAGCTGCTTCGTCCTCTTCATCCTGCAGCCTGCTCAGGGAGGCCCGGGCCTCCTCGGTTCCGGGCTGCGGCAGATCACGTACGAGCGGGACCAACTCACCGCGCGTACGGGCCGCGTAGGCGCCGTCCAGACGCTCCTGGAACTCGTCCATCCCGAGCCGTCCCTCGGCCAGCGCGTCGCGCAGCACCTCGGCGATGCGCTCTCTTTCCGCGTCCGAGGCGCGCATCTCCGGCAGGTCATCCGTCATGCGGTCACCCTAGTACGCGCTCGGGTCACTGGACTGAGGCAAGAAGCCACTCGGCCAGGGCCACCGCGCCGAAGCCCAGCACCAGGACCGCACTGGCCACCCGGGTGCGGCCACGGCGGCTGAGCACGATGGCGGTGCCGGAAAGGATCAGCGCGATCCCGTAGAAGCCCATGGTCAGGACGGAGGGTGCGCTGCCCAGCCGTACGACGAGAGCCACGGCCACTGCGGCCATGACGACACCGGAGACGACGATGCGGACCCTGCGGGCCTGCCGGGGTGTCAGTCCCTCACGCGGCGGGACGTGATCCGGCGTCCCCTCTTCTGCGTGGGCTCTCTCCTCATCGGGGGCGACCTCGGTGGCTTCGGAGGCGGCCGTCTTCTCATCGGTCGGCTGGCCTATGTTGGTTTCCGGCATGTCGGGAGGTTATCCGCAGTCGCCGCCGCCTGTCGCCGCGCCCGCCCAACCACGTGGCGCAGAAGGGCAGTTCCGCGTCATGCGCGGGGGCGAGCCGGACCGCGGAGGCCCGGCCCGCGTGCCCGTCCCCTGCCTCTGCCCCTGTTCCCTGCCCCGTGGTCGTGCTCGCGCCGGAGCGCGCTGCCTATTTCCGCGTCCAGTCGCGCAGCTTGGAACGGCTGTCGAACCTGCCGAGGTTGGTGTCGATGGGATCGTCCGTGTACTGGTGGAAGCGCCAGTAGTGCTCGATGCCGGGCTTGCCCGGCTTGCCGTTGTAGTGGGCTATCCACAGGCCGTCGCCCGCAAAGGACGTCGTGTCGTGGTTGAGCCAGAAGTTGGTGTTGCAGTAGAGCAGCACCCTGGTGTTGGGACGTTCCTTCTGGACGTACTTGATCCAGGAGTCCTTCTCCGCGTTGCTGACGGCCGAGTCCTCCCAGTCCAGGACGAGCATGTCGCCACGGACGAGGTTGATCTTCGACATGAAGTAGTCGGCCTGCGCCTTCATGCTGCCCGAGCGTGCGAAATGGTAGAAGCCGGTGACGAGTTCGGCGTCGCGCGCGGTCTTGCGCTGATCGACCCACTTGGGGTTGGTGTACGAAGTGCCCTCCGTGATCTTTATGAAGACGAAGTCGAGGCCCTTCGTGCTGTAGTCCGACGGTTGGTACGACGAGACGTCGACACCTTTGATCACGATGAAACTCCTCATGGCGTCCGCGAAAGCATTCAGTTCAACTCTCACGTACCCGAAACGACGC
>DATMEI010000810.1:0-4506 GCA_035556995.1 Streptomyces sp. | reverse complement strand
CGGCGCGTGCCGCCCGCCACCAGCAGCTTCCCGTCGGGCAGCTGGGTGTGCCCGGCGCAGAAGAGGTCGTTGGGAGTGGAGATGTTCTTGAAGGTGTTCTTCACCGGGTCCCACAGCACCGTGCGGAACGTCTTCGCCTTGAACTGCTCGGCGTCGTTGCCGGAACCGGCCACCAGAAGCACCTTGCCGGTGTGCAGCAGCGCGGCGTGGATCGTGTTGATCCTGTACTTCTTGGGCACGTCGACGGTCTTCCAGTGCCCGTTCTCCGCCTTGTACTCCGGATCGTTGATCTTGTAGTCGTGATACTGCTCCGAGGCTATGTCGTAGAGCACGGGCCCGTTGAACCCCGCGATCACCAGAACCACGGCCGCGGCTATCGCTGTGCGGCGCGTACGACGGCTCGGTCGGTACTTCATCTTTCACGTCCCCCAGGGGCGGTCTGCGCTGGTACGGGTTGCTGCGCCTGCGTACGGCCGGGGCCGGCGGCTCCGGGTGGCGGCAGCTGGCCGCCCTGCCGGTGCCGGTGCCTGCGCTGCTTCCGCTTCTTCTTCTCCGCGCGCACCGTGACGCGCCAGCCGATGATCGGAGCGGCCGTGATCAGCAGCGCGAGCGCCGCCCAGGTGATCATCGCCGGGTGGTCGTGGCCGAGGTAGAACGAACCGCCCAGCGAGCCGCCGAAGACGAGAATGAAGAAGAGGTGGATCCGGAAGGTGCCGAAGAGGGTGTCCGGACTGGCCGAGTCGCCCTTGGGGGTCACCACGAACTTGCTCTTGCGGCGCAGCACCGTGTCGAAGAGGGACCGCGCGTAGATCGGTGCCGACAGCGCGGACATGAGCATCCCGGCGAGTCCGCCGGAGCCTTCGGGCTCGTGCGGGGAGACGTTGTGCCGCCGGTTCCAGACGTACAGGCCGATCTGGAGTGCGGAGGCGTTGCCGTACAGCGCCATCCAGACCGCCGGGTCGATCTGCACACCCGAGGCGCCCAGTCCGAGGAACAGCGCGCAACTCAGCGCGGCCAGGATCCAGTTGAGCGCCGAGATCGGGTAGAAGATCATCAGCATCGTGTAGTTGAAGAGCTTCCCCGGCGGCAGCGTGAACACGCCCCGCCAGTACTGCTTGAGTATCGTCTCGTACGTGCCGCGCGACCAGCGCAGCTGCTGGGTGAAGAAGTCCGTCCAGGCGTTGGGGCCTTCGCCGACGGCGAGTACGTCCGGGGTGTAGACCGAGCGCCACTTGCGGCCGGTGTCGGGGTTGCGCGCACGGTGCATCTCGAAGCCGGTGGCCATGTCCTCGGTGATGGAGTCGTACAGCCCGCCGATGCCCTTGAGGGCGGAGATGCGTACGGCGTTGCTCGTGCCGACGAACATCGGGGCGTGGTAGCGGTTTCCGGCACGCTGGATGAGGGCGTGGAAGAGGAACTGCTGGCTTTCGGCCGCCTTGGTGACGAAGTTGTCGTAGTTGCCGTACACCTGCGGGCCGATGACGAACCCGACGTCCGGGTCGCGGAAGTAACCGAGCATCCGCTCCAGGTAGTTGGCCATCGGGACATGGTCGGTGTCGACGGACGCGAAGTAGTCGTAGTGGTCGCCGTGCGCGGCGAGCCATGCGTTGTAGTTGCCGTGCTTGGTCTTCGCCCGGTGCGGGCCCTTCTTCTTGTTCCAGCGGGGGACGCCCTTGCGGGTGAAGTGGTGCACGCCCAGGCGGCGGCAGACGTCCTTGACCTCCGGGTCGTCGCCCTCGTCCAGCAGCCAGATGTGCAGCAGGCCCCGGTGCCGTATCTTCACGGCCGCCTCGAGCGTCTTCGTCACCATCTCGATCGGTTCCTTGCCGGGAACGAAGGAGGTGAGGAAGGCGACGCGGGTGCCGGACTCCGGCACCACCGGTATGGGGTCCCTGGCGACGAGCGTCGCGTGGGCGTTGGAGAGGACGTTGAGGGTACGGAAGAGCTCGATCAGGCCGATGGAGACCAGCATCACGATGTCGAGCTTGAGCACCAGGTCGGAGACGGCGCCGTCGTCGCGCCGCGTCCAGTGCTGCGGCTGCATCAGCCAGAACAGCAGACCGGCCGAGAG
This sequence comes from Streptomyces sp., assembly GCA_035556995.1. Classification (GTDB taxonomy): domain Bacteria; phylum Actinomycetota; class Actinomycetes; order Streptomycetales; family Streptomycetaceae; genus Streptomyces. Next base: position 2,435 of record DATMEI010000810.1, on the reverse strand, counting down.
CAGCGGCGCCAGGCAGAGCAGGGTCGCGGCCCTGAAGCGGTGCGGTTCGTCGGACAGCAGGCTGCGGTAGGAGACCCGGTAGGGCTTGTCCGGATCGGGCTGGCTGAGCGGCCCGGCGAGACGGCTGTAGTGCTCGTAGTCGTAGCGCGGCAGCTCTTTGGGCGCCCAGCGCAGACCGCGGCCGATGGTGTCGCGGGCCTTCTGTCTGAGGTGCCCGGGTATGCGCAGCTGTGTCGTCCGCGTCGGGTCGTCGTCGGCTGCCCGCCCTGGTTCCGGCTGTCGTCCGCCGGCCCTTGTCGAGGTCATGGGTCCGTCCCCCTGAACGCAGCAGGCTGCGTGTGGTCGTACTTCCCGCGTCCGTCCCCGCGGCCCCGGGCGCGGCAGGCGTCGGCTGCTTCGTACTGAGACTGCGTGCGGACGACGCCCGGTTCCATGTGGCCGGTCTCCAGTTCGCCGTCCGAACGTATTTCAGGCCCGGTCTTGGGTGAGCCGCGCCTCGTTGCCCCTCGGGTCGCTGGGGTGCACGGCGGTCGGAGACGTCGGTAGGTTCTCCGACTCCCGGCCCGAACGCAAGGGCGAAAAGGGGAAGTTCGTCCCCGTTGCGCTCTGATTCAGTGGGTTCTCTGTGACGGATGTGTCATCGAAATGGGCGAGTTGTGTGGGCCGGATGGAACGGAACGTTGCCCGGACATGGCCGGGGAGTTGCGTACCGCCGCCTACGCGGACGAGCGCGCGGTCCGTCCTCGGGCGCCGGCCGGCGTCGCGAACGTGACGGTGTACTCCTCGGCGTCCGGCTCGACTTCGGTGTCCTCGCCGCCGTGCACGGCGAAGCGGAGCAGCCTCTCGCCCTCTGCCGCGAGCGCCCGCTCCTCGTCCGTGGTGAGGCGCCGCCCGAAGGGCGTCACCGTCAGCGTCGCCACCCGCTTCCGCGGCTGCTCCGCCTTCCACATGCCGCGTACCATGCCGTCCAGCAGGATGGTGCCGGGCACCTGCCCGTTACGGCTCGCGATGGTCGCGCGTGCCGCGTCGTCGATCACGCGCGTACGGTCGGCGTGGGAGAGGATGAGGTTGTCGTACTCGGCCACGAAGCGTGCGGGCAGCGGCAGTTCGGGGTCGGGACGCGGGGCCTCCGGCAGGTCGAACAGTTCCCTCCCGCTCTCGCTGCGGAAGACCCTCAGCTGCGGACGCAGCCGCTCCACGACCTCGCCGAGGCGCGTCAGACCCGACCAGGCCTGCGCGTCCATGACGGACGCGGGGCCGAAGGCGCCCAGATAGCGCAGCACGACTGCCTCGATGCCCGGTTCGGGTGAGACCGGGCGTCCCAGCCAGGATTCGATCGTCGCGTAGGTCGGCTGACCCGAGGCCCCCCACAGGCCACGCGGGGGGATCTGCACGACGTCGCACAGGTAACGCGCCACCTGTGACAGCGCGTTCGGGTCGTGACCTGGCCACCGCTCTCCCAGCAGACGGGCGAGATCGCGGGCCGTTCGCGGCTGCTGCCGCAGGAGGGAGAGCCCGGCGTCGGCGACCTCCCACGGGTCGAGACCCTCAAGCCGTTTGCGGTAGTTGGAGCGCAGCAGCCGCTCGTACAGCCCTCGGGTCAGTGCACGCAGTTGCAGGCAGTCCGCGGCGCTCACGAGGTGAACGGTGCCGCGCATCACGCTGACTCGCACGGCCTGCCGCTCCCGAAGCAGCGTGGACAGCTCCTCGGCCCGGAAGCCGTCAAGGCGCGACCAGAGCCCGAAGTAGGGCGGCTTGGGGGCCTGCGCCTGCAGTCCGAGCAGATGCTCGACGGCTTCGAGCGCGGTCATCCGCGTCCGGGCGGCGAGCAGTTGGCGCGCGATCAGAGCACGGCCGAGAGCCCTGGGGGTGAGGGTGGCGGGGTGCATGGGGGGAGTCTGGCGGATCGGGTACGGCCGCGCCACGCGGCGGGGCCGTACGAGCCCGGATGCGGACGTGGTTCTGGCCCGGCCGCTGTGGGGCGCGGCCGGGCCAGAACCGGACCTGTGTCGCGTCGTCGGGTACCGCTCCTGTGTGCGGAGGTCAGAATTCGACGTCGGAGCAGGAGTAGAACGCGTTGGCCGTGTCGGCGATCGTCCACACGCCCAGGATCAGGTGCTTGCCGGACTTGCCCTCGGGGAGCTTGCCTTCACCGGTCCACTCCGCCGGGGGCTGCTCGCCGTTCATGGGCACCGTGAGGAACGGCTTTGCTTCCAGGTCGGCGCGGGTGAGGGGCTTGCCCGGGTCCCAGCCGTCCTTGGTGACGTAGAAGCTGAAGTCCGTCGTCGAATGCCTCGCGGTCATCGACCACTTGAAGGTGTGGTCGCCGCCCGCGGTGAGCTCGGTGGCAGGCCAGTCGCCGCCACGCGGGTCGTCGAGTTCCTTGAAGCCTTCGTTGCCGCCGGAGCAGATGGAGCCGTCCTCGGGCCCCGCCT
>DATMEI010000809.1:0-7577 GCA_035556995.1 Streptomyces sp. | reverse complement strand
CGGTGTGGTTCCCGCCACTTCGGCCTTCCCGGGCGGCGGCCCAGGACCGCTCCGCCGTACGCTGGCCGGAGTCCAACGGTCCTGTCACGGCCACCGCCGTGACCGCGACCGCGAGTCCGAGTGCGGCGGACCCCGCCGCGACTCCTGCGGTCCGCCGCTGCTGCGGCGTCGTGGTCCGCCAGTGCTGCCGGATCCGCCGCCCGTACCGCCGGGCACGGGCCCGGGTTCCCCGGTACGCCCGGATCGCGGTGTCACGCACCTTCGCGGCGGTGTCACGCACCTCGATCAGCCCCTTTCGCGACGGTGTACGTGCGTGGGGGACACTTAATCACCGGATACATGTGCTGATCATTGAGGAGCCTCCCTTGGAGTTCGACGTCGTCATCGAGATCCCGAAGGGTTCGCGGAACAAGTACGAGGTGGATCACGAGACCGGACGCATCCGGCTGGACCGGCACCTCTTCACCTCCACCGTGTACCCCGCCGACTACGGCTTCGTCGACCACACCCTCGGCGAGGACGGGGACCCGCTCGACGCGCTCGTGCTGCTGGACGAGCCGACGTTTCCCGGATGCATCATCAAATCCCGCGCCATCGGCATGTTCCGCATGACGGACGAGGCCGGCGGTGACGACAAGCTGCTCTGCGTTCCGGCGTCCGATCCTCGGATGGAGCACCTGCGGGACATCCATCACGTGAGCGAGTTCGACAGGCTGGAGATCCAGCACTTCTTCGAGGTCTACAAGGACCTGGAGCCCGGCAAGTCCGTCGAGGGCGCCAACTGGGTCGGCCGCGCGGAAGCGGAAGCCGAGGTCGAAGCGTCGATCAAGCGCCTTGAGGCCCACGGAGACCACTGAAGCACCGAAACGGTCTGTCGGCGATATCGAGGGGGCGAAAGGGTGCGTCCTGCTGTGCGGGGCGCACCTGTCCGGGTGGGGACGGACCGGTCTCCGGAAGACGGACGGACCGGTCCGAGGTCAGAAGCCCCGTGTGCGCTTGGCCGCGCGGCGGCCCGGCAGGGGAGTCTCGACGCCTGGACTCTTGATGAAGAGACGGGCGAGTTCACCGCCGAGGTTGACGCCGATCGCGATGGCCAGTGCGAGGGCGACGGCGCGGGAGATGCTCAGGATGCCCTCGTCGATGTGGCCCTGCGCGACGTTGAGCAGCCCGAAGTACGTGGCGCTACCGGGCAGCAGCGGACCGATCGCCGCCGTGACGTACGGCAGTGAGGACGCGAACTGATAGCGGGACATCAACTGCCCGAACAGGCCGACCAGTCCAGCAGCCGTCACCGTCGCCGGCACCGAGTTGACGCGGACGATGTCGTGCAGCGTTCCGTAGACCAGCCATGCGACGCCGCCGTTGAGGGTGGCCAGCAGCACGGTGTGACGTTCCTGCTGGAGGAGTACGCAGAAGGCCAGCGCGAGAAGCATCGCCGAGAGCAGCTGGGTCACCGGCCGGATCTCACCTTGCGCGCTGTCCGGTGTGAGCTGCGCACCCAGCTTGGAACCTGCGTAGAGCACCACCAGTACGCCGCCCACGATGCCGACGATGAGGTAGATGACCTCCAGCAGGCGGGCCGCCGCGGTGATGTAGAAGCCGGTCAGTCCGTCGTGTACGGCGGCGACGAGTGCCCGTCCGGGGATCAGGGCGAAGAGACCACCGGTGATGACGGCCGCGGCGTTGAGCTTGGTGTCGTTCTGGGTGTCCACCAGCGCGTAGGCGACGCCCATCGCGGCGGGCGGCATGGCCGCGGCGGTGAACTGGTAGAACTCCGGCAGCCCGCGTCCCGAGCACAGCCACGCGAGCCGGTCGCCGAGCATCGCGCCGATCGCCGCCAGTACGAAGACGAGTCCGTCGCCTCCGACCAGCAGTGACGCCGCACCCGAGAGCGTGCCGCTCGCGACCGTCAGTGCGCCCTTGGAGTAGGGGTGCCTGTTACGGCGTATGGCGGCGAGGCGGCGGTAGGCCTCCTCCAGGGTGATGTCGCCCTTGGTGATGTCGTCGACGAGGCTGAAGACGGCCGCGAGCCGGGTGTAGTCGGTGCCCCGGCGGCGTACGGTACGGCCGAGCGTCACAGGGTCGTCGACCAGCGAGGGCTGGTGCGTGATCGAGATCAGGGTGAAGGTGACGGTGGGCTCGCAGCGGTCGAGTCCGTACGCGTGTGCCACCCCGAACATCGCTGCCTCGACGTCTTCGGCGCCCTCACCCCCCGCGAGCAGCAACTCGCCGATGCGGAGCGTGAGGTCGAGCACGCGGGGGACGCCCGGGCCTGTCTCCGTGTCCTCGGGGCGGCTCACCCGTTCCGGGGCGGGCCGTTCCGCCAGCGGCATCCGGATCATGGTGCGCATCCGGTCCTGCCAGTGCACGCCCGGCTTGATCAGTGAGACCTTCGGGATGCCCTCAGGTGGCGTGAAGGCGCTGCCGAACTCCGGGGGCGGAGAGGTCAAAAGCCCTTCGGGGACGGCGAATTCCGAGCTGGGGTGCTCGTCTTCGGGGAGTGGCGGCAGGGGCATTCCCAGCGGTGGGGTGAACGCGCTGCGCGCGTCGTCGGCGAGTGCCTTCGCCTCCTCCGAGCCGTCCCCGTTCTCCGCCGACCGGCCGTTCCGCTTCGGCTCCCCGACCACTTTCTGCCTGCTCCCTGCACGTGCGCCTACAGCTTTCTCCTGACGGAACGAAGCATAAGGTCGCTTCCGTACCGGGGCCGCGTCGGCCTCGGCCAGGGTGCCCGTACGGGAGCGTCTCCACACGTGTGAGGGGCTCGCTCCGCTGGGCGAGCCCCTCACACGGCGTCAGGCTCCGGATCCCGGGCGGTCAGCGGGCCAGCGCCCGGTACCGGCGTGAAGAAAGACGGTTTGCTACTTCTCCGCGTACGGGTTCTCCGTGCCGGACGGGAGCACGTTCACATCCCGGTCGCCCTCGCCCGCCATCACGTACGCACCGTTCTCCAGCCGGTCCACCAGACCGCGCGCCCACTGAGCGCCGCTCTCGGAGTTGTGCACCCAGAGCTTCATGATCTCGCCGATGTGCCCCCACTCCTCGGGGGTGCTCTCATCCGGTGACCAGTGCTGCGTGACCTCCTGACGCCACTCCTCCAGCGCCTTGATCCGCCGCTTGAGCAGTGCGACGGCCTCCTCGCGCGGCAGGTCCACGAGGAACCCGACGCCCGAGGTGAGCATGTCCTGCTTCTCGTCGATGGCTGTGAGCGCGTGGCGCAGCAGCTTCATGAACTCCGCCTCGCCGGCATCGGTCACCTCGTACTCCGTACGCGGCGGCCCTCCTGCGGTGCTCGGCGCGGTCTCGTACGGACGCAGCAGGCCCTGCTTCGCCAGCTGCTTCAGCGCGTGGTAGATCGATCCCGGCTTCGCGTTGGACCACTCATGGGCGCCCCAGAACTCCAGGTCGTTGCGCACCATGTAGCCGTGCGCACGCCCGTGTTGGCGCACCGCGCCCAGCACCAGCAGCCGGATCGCCGACATCGTCCCTCGCTTCCGCCGCAACCGTGCCCGCGTCGCCGCCAGCCTAGACGGGCGGGAACGCGGGCCAGGTGCGGGAGGGCCGCCGCGGCTGCCACGAGCGCTGCGCCTACTGCGAATTCGGCTCCTGCCCGAAGGCCGCCCAGTCCGGCTCCGGCATCGCGCCCGTCTCGAAGACCAGGTCGAAGGCCCCCTTGCCGTCGATGCTCTCCCTGATGACGTCCGCGTGGCCCGCGTGGCGTGCCGTCTCCTCGATGAGGTGCAGAAGCGCCCAGCGCCAGGACCGCTTGCCGCCCTCGTCCCAGGGGACTTTGGGCGCCTCGAAGGTCTCGTCCACCGAACCGAGCGCGCGTACGGCCTCATCGGTCTCCCGGGCGACCTGCGTGTACAGGTCGAGCAGCGCCTCGACGGTCTCGCCTTCGCCGGCCCGGAAGCTGTCCTCCCACTCCTTCATGGACTCCGAGAAGTCGGTCTCGGCGCCGTCCGACTGGAGCGTACGGAGCCAGCCGCGCTCCCCGTTCGCCACGTGCTTGAGCACACCGGAGAGTGAGAGCGCGCTGGCCGACGGCACGCTGCGGGCCTGCTCCTCGGTCAGTCCGTGCAGTGCACGCCGGATACCGCCTCGCTGTGCTTCCAGGTACGCCAGGAGTGCGCCGCGCTCGTCGCCGGGTGATTCGGGCTTCACCACTACGGGCATGGTCGTCACCTTCCGCCATGAGCCGCCCCGTTCGGCGTCTCTCGATGACCACCAAGCTATGAAGCCTTGCGGTCAGGGAGTGTCCTCAAGGAGGGCCGGTGTGTCGGAGGTGGACCCATGGCCGGGACCGGAAGTGGCTGGACGTGCTGGAAGGGTCAGAAGGGGAAGCCGCTGCGGTCGTGCTGGATGGAGACCCACTTGGTGGTGGTGAAGGCGTCCACCATCTGCTCGCCGTTCAGCCGCCCGAGGCCCGAGTTCTTCTCGCCGCCGAAGGGCACGATCGGCTCGTCGGCCACCGTGGTGTCGTTGATGTGGACCATGCCGGCGTCGATCCGGTGGGCGATACGCAGGCCGCGCTCGATGTTGCCGGTGTGCACGGCGCCGCCCAGCCCGTACGGGGTGTCGTTTGCGACCCTGACGGCTTCGTCCTCGCCGTCCACCGGGAGGACCAGGGCGACGGGCCCGAGGATCTCCTCACGGAGGGCCGGCGAGCCCTCGGGCAGGTCGGTGAGGATGGTCGGCGAGATGATGTTGCCGTGCTTCGTGCCCCGGACGAGCGCCGTCGCGCCTTCCGAAACGGTGCGCTCGATCAGGGAGTTGACCTTCTCGGCCTGTACGGCGTTGATGAGGGGGCCGATGTGGGTGTCCGGGTCCGCGGGGTCGCCCACCTTCAGAGTGCCGACCTTGGCCACGAACTTCTTGGTGAAGGTGTCGAGGACGTTCCGGTCGACGATGATGCGGTTCGCCGCCATGCAGGACTGGCCCTGGTGCACGAAGCGGCTGAAGACGGCCGCGTCGACGGCGTAGTCCAGGTCCGCGTCGTCGAGAACGATGAGGGCGCTGTTTCCGCCCAGTTCCAGAACGGTGCGCTTGAAGTGCGAGGCGGCGACGGTCGCGACCTGGCGTCCCACCGGTTCCGAGCCGGTGAAGGCGATGACCTTCGGCACCGGGTGCGAGATGAAGACGTCGCCGATCTCCGCGGTGTCGGTGATCACGACGTTCAGCACGCCGGGCGGCAGGCCTGACTCCTCCAGCAGCTTGGCGACCAGCGAACCGCCGCAGACGGGCGAGTTCTGGTGCGGCTTGAGGACGACACCGTTACCGAGGGCCAGCGCCGGCGTAATCGTCTTCATCGCCAGCAGCAGGGGGAAGTGGAAGGGCGAGACGACGCCGACGACGCCCACCGGGACGCGGTAGACGCGGTTCTCCTTGCCGTCGATGGGCGAGGGAAGGATCCGTCCCTCGGCGCGCAGGGCGAGGTGGATCGACTCGCGCAGGAATTCCTTGGTCTGGTGAAGTTCGAGGGCCGCCTTGAGGCGCGTACCGCCGACTTCGGCGATGAGCGCCTCGGCGATCTCCTGCTCGTTGTCGTCGATGAGGCGTATCGCGCGCTCGAAGACCTGCCGCCGGGTGTAGGGGTTGGTGTCGGCCCATGCGCGCTGGTGGCGCTCGGCGGCGCGGTAGGCGAGGTCGATCTCCTCGGCGGTGGCGACCGTGATCGAGGCGAGTTTCTCGTCGTTGAAGGGATCGAAGTCGATGATGTCCCAGGAGCCGCTGCCCGAGCGCCATTCGCCGTCTATGTACTGCAGCGCCAGGTCCGTGAAGTAGGACATGTCATTCCTTCGTGGGGCAGGAACAAGCCGGGCAGTGCCACCGCAGTGGGCCGCAGCACAGCACAACTTCGTACTGATAGCCAGTCATCGTACTTGCAAGTCAGCTGACTTGGCGGATTCGTTTCAGATGATCCCGCGTCCGCGCAGGCGAGAGACTGTCTTTCACCAATCTGCCCAACACCTGGTCGTAGTGGGCGACTTCATCTTTCTTGTCCAGGTAGAGAGCGCTGGTCAACTGCTCCAGATATACGACGTCGTTGAGGTCGGACTCCGGGAAACGCAGCAGCGTGAAGGCGCCGCTCTCGGCGGGATGCCCGCCCAGTTCGAACGGGACGACCTGGACTGTCACGTTGGGCGCCTCGGAGACCTCTGCGAGGTGCCGGAGCTGAGCGTCCATGATGGCGTGACTTCCGAACGGGCGGCGCAGTGCGGCCTCGTCCAGGACGCAGAGGAAGTGCGGCGCGTTCTCACCCAGGAGCAGCTTCTGGCGCTCCACGCGGAGGGCCACGCGGCGTTGGACCTCTGCCTCGGCGATGTGCTCCCGGTGCCCCGCGGTGACGACCGCGTGTGCGTAGTCCTCGGTCTGCAGCAGGCCGTGCACGAACTGCACCTCGTAGGTGTTGATGTGCGAGGCCGACCCCTCGAGTCCGACGTACGTCTGGAACCACCCGGGCAGTACGTCGCTGTAGCTGTGCCACCACCCGGCTATGCTCGACTCCCTCGCCAGGCCGAGCAGCGGTTCGCGCTCGGACTCGTCGACCACTCCGTACAGCGTGAGCAGGTCGGCCACATCGCGCGCCTTGAAGCTGACCCGGCCCAATTCCATTCTGCTGATCTTGGATTCGGACGCGCGGATCGAATAGCCGGCGGCTTCGCGGGTCACGCCGCGGGCCTCACGAAGACGACGCAATTGGGAACCGAGCAGGATACGTCGCACCATCGACCCGCTCGAGCCACTCGCCCCGATTGCGCCGCCACTCGCACCCATTGCCGGTTGTGTCTCCATTTTGAGAAACCCTTCACCCCTGCTCTGAGGGAAGTGTGCCATCAATGCGCTTCGTTGCGTGCCCGGGTGATTACACACGATCGAAAGTCTCGCGTGCACGTGCATCTGCCCTTGCATCTGCTCTGGGCATTGGCAACCATGGGGATCGCACAAGTGCGCTGCTTGTCAGCACAGTTGTGGCATACGGGGTATGGCGAACGAGGAACAGCGAGACCCATCGGGACAGCAAGCCGACCGGATCCACACAGGATCATCACTGCCGCGATAGCCAGGAGTGGCTCGTCATGGGGACCGAAGGATCGACCGTGCTGGAGCCCTCGTGGCGCGGGCTCCCGCAGCTCGACCACTTGACCGTCTCCGGGTCTGCCACCTGCGCGCTGCCGCCACGTTTCGACGCGGTGAAGAGCGCTCGGGACTTCACCCGCGAGACGCTGCAACGCTGGCGGCTGGAGGGCGAGTTCGACACCGTCGCCCTGGTCGTCTCGGAGCTGGTGACCAACGCCCTGCGCCACGGCCTCCCTTCACTGGCCACCTCACCGGACCTGACCTCCCCGGTGAGGCTCGATCTCATGCGGTGGGCGGCGCGGCTGGTGTGCGCCGTACGCGACCCGAGCGGGGCGCCGCCCGAGACGACCGCGGACAGCTGCACCGAGTTCGTGGACTTCACCGCCGAGTCGGGGCGCGGGCTGTGCCTCGTGGAGTCCTTCAGCGACGGGTGGGGCTGGCATCCCCTGACCGGCATGATGCGCGGCAAAGTCGTCTGGGCACTCTTCCGGATAGCGCCG